>DAINNP010000200.1:0-4604 GCA_036735785.1 Rhodoferax sp.
GAGAAAGACCTGATCCGCTGGGCGGCGCACCGCGAGTTCCCCATCATCCCCTGCTCGCTGTGCGGCAGCCAGACCAACCTGCAACGGGTGCAGATCGGCAACATGCTGCGCGACTGGGAAAAGCAATACCCCGGCCGTGCCGAGACCATGTTCACCGCGCTGCAAAACGTGGTGCCGTCGCACTTGATGGACCACACCAAGCACGACTTCAAAAATATCCGCCCTACCGGCATTGCGGACGAGAATGGCGACAAGGCCTTTGACGCCGAAGACCTGCCCGCACCCACCTTGCCCGGCTTGGCGGGCTTGCCCGGAATGCAAGTGGTCAGCCTGTAAGCCACGGCCACAAGCCCCATTGGGAGACTGCTGATGCTTTCGAACCTCAGAACCTGGCGCCTACCGGCCCTACTGGTCTTGGCAACTGCACTCACGGGCTGCTCTTTGCCGCGCATGATCGACAGCGATGTGCAGAGCTTTGCCGGTGCCAGTGCACCCGTCAGCACGGCGGACTTCCGGTTTGAGCGCCTGCCCTCCCAACAAAACAGCAGCGCCCAAGACACCGTAGAAAACCTGACCCAGGAAGCCCTGGAGCGCGTGGGCGTGATGCGCAATGACGCCTCGGGCCGCTACTTGGTGATGGTCGGGCTGGGGGTGGACAACATCCGCAACCCGCACTACCGGCCGCCACGTTCGCGGTTCATCCGGGGCGCAGATGGACGGCTCTACGAAGACCGGCCCCTTACACCCGACATCGAGGTGCCTTGGTATCGCCATCGGGTGCACTTGACCCTGCGCGACAGCACGACCAGCCAGGTGGCCTATGAGACCACCGCCGTTTTTGACGGCCCGTGGCGCGATACCCTGAACCTGCTGCCCCCCATGCTGGAAGCCGCGCTCAAAGACTACCCCATGCCGGTGCAGCGCAAAGTCGTGGTGGAGTTACCGGCCGCGAACAAAGAGAACCCTTAATGCCGGTCACCCGCATCATTGCCGTGCGCCACGGCGAAACCGCCTGGAATGTGGACACCCGCATCCAAGGCCAGCTCGACATAGGCCTGAACGACCGTGGCCTGTGGCAAGCCGAGCGGGTGGGCAAGGCCTTGGCAGAGGAATCCATAGACCGGATCTACAGCAGCGACCTGCAGCGCGCCCACACCACGGCCCAAGCCATTGCCCGACACGCAGCCAACCCGACAGCGCACGAAGTGCAACTGCACACCGGCTTGCGCGAGCGGAGCTTTGGCACCTTCGAGGGCGAGACTTGGGCGGACATTGCCGAAAAATGGCCCGATGAGTCCCGCCGCTGGAAGCAACGAGACCCCCACTTTGCCCCGCCCGGCGGCGAAACCCCGACCCAGCTGCTGGCCCGCGTGCAGGCCACCGTGGATGACATTGCCTCCCGCCACCCAGGCGAGCACATCGTGCTGGTCGCCCACGGCGGCGTGATGGACATGCTCTACCGCCTGGCCACCCGGCAGGAGCTGCATGCCCCACGCACCTGGCACCTGGGCAACGCGGCCATCAACCGGCTGCTGTGGACACCCGACGGACTGAACCTGGTCGGCTGGGGCGATGCACGCCACCTGGAAGACGACGTGCTGGACGAAACCACCGCCTGACGCTCCAGTAAAACCGCCATGCTCCATTACGCGCTGCACGCAGGCTCCGTCCCGTGGCAAGACCAGTTGCTGTACGCCGGCATCATCATCGCGGTCATCGCCGCGGTGTTTTTCGGACTGTGGTGGCGCAAGCGGGCAAGTCGCCCGCGCCAAGGCGACTTTGCGGCGCTGGTCCAGCAAGGCAATGTGGCCGAAGCCATAGCCGCGCAAGCCCAAAGCCCCTTGGCTGATGCAGCCGATGCCTGGCAGGAAACGCGCCACACCATGGAAAACGTCCAATCCGGCGTGGAGCGCTTTCTCGCGCTGATGTTTGCGCTGCTCTCCGGACTGCTGTGCGTGATCAGCGTGACAGCGGTGATCGGCTATGTGTGGGATTTTCCGGCGGTGGATGGGGCCCTGTTGGCCTTTTATGCGGCGCTGGGCGGTGTCACCGCTTGGTTCACCCGGGTGCAGTGGCGCGACTTCCGCGGACAAAAATAGACGTCCGCCCCCAGCGCGGCCTAGGGTTCCCCCGATCAGCACCAAGCGCTTGCTCGGCAAAAATGCCGCATGAGCAAAATCATCGTTTTCGCCACCCCGGTTTTCTTCCTCCTCATCGCCCTGGAGTTCGCCTGGAGCCGGCGTGCCAACGCCCGCGTGCCGGGCAGCCGGGCCTACCGGCTCAATGACGCGATCAACAGCATCAGCCTCGGCATCCTGAGCCAGGTGGCAGGGGTGCTGAGCAAGGTGCTCACGGTGGGTATTTATGCTGCGGTGTTCAACGCGGTTGCCTTGTACCCCGACCTCGCTTTCTGGAGCACCTGGTACGGCGTGGTGCTGGCCTTGGTGTTTTACGATTTTTGCTACTACTGGCTGCACCGCGCCGGCCATGTGGTGGCGCTGTTTTGGGCGGCCCATGTGGTGCACCACCAGAGCCAGCACTACAACCTGTCGACCGCACTGCGCCAGACCAGCAGCGGGGCATTGTTCGGCTGGGTGTTTTACCTGCCCATGGCCATAGCCGGGGTGCCACCGCTGATTTTCGGCATCGTGGCGCTGATCGACCTGCTTTACCAGTTCTGGGTGCACACCGAGCAGGTGGGAAAGCTAGGCTGGTTTGACCGGGTGTTTTGCTCGCCCAGCAACCACCGGGTGCACCACGCGGTGAACGACCCGTACATCGACAAAAACTACGGCGGCATCCTGATGGTGTGGGACCGCATGTTTGGCACTTTCCGCGAGGAAGATGAACCCTGCGTTTACGGCACCCGCGGCGCGCTCAACAGCTGGGACCCGGTCTGGGCCAATGCCGAGGTGTACTGGGGTCTGGCCAAAGACAGCTGGGCCACCCGCCGCTGGATAGACAAGCTGCGCGTCTGGTTCATGCCGCCGGGCTGGCAACCGGCAGACCTGGCCGCGGCCCATCCCAAACCCGCATTCCGCTTGGAGCAGGTGCAGACGTTTAACCCACCCTTAAGCACCCGCCAGCAGTGGTTCGCTAGTCTGCAGTTTTTGGGCTTACTGGGTGCTGTGGCGGCATTTTTGTGGGTGGCGGACAGCCTGAGCTTTACCGATGCTGCGCTCTATGCGGCGGGCCTGTTTGCCTCGGTATGGGCGGTAGGCCGATTCATGCAACATGGCCTGAGCACGCTGGAAGTATTGGCCGTAGAAGCTGCGGCTTGGGCCAGCCTGAGTGCAATAGACCTGCTGCCTGGCCACCTGCTGGCCAAGCCACTGGTGATGACACTTGCTATTATTTTTGTAGCTACTCGCGCTTATTCCATGAGCGCTAATGGCCAAAAACACTTCAAATCGACTGCCTTGCTGCTTGCGGCGTTGGCATTTTCGCTGGCCGGTGATGTGTTTCTGATGCAGCCCGGCGACTATTTCATCCCCGGGCTGGCGGCGTTTCTAGTGGCGCACGCTTTCTACATCGCCCTCTTCCGGCAGGATGCGCCGTGGTTTGCCAACCGCAGGGCGTTGCAAGGAGTGCTGGCAGTTGGCGCCGGGATGTATGCCGTGCTGTGGAGCCACTTGCCTGACGCAGGCCTGCAAGTGGCCGTGGCAGCCTATATCACCGTGATCTGTTTGATGACTTCACAGGCCTTGGGCCGTGCCCGCACGCTGGGTGAAGCAGCCGCCGCTCGCGTGGCGCTGGGCGCCTGTATTTTCATGGCGAGTGACGCGCTGATCGCGGTCAACAAGTTCCTGATGCCGGTACCCTTGGCCTCATTCTGGATTTTGGTGACTTACTTTGCCGCCCAGCTGCTCATCACCCGCAACAGCAAAGCCTGACGCGATCGCTCAGCAGTGCGGCCTGCCGTAGTTTTGCATGCAAAGGTTGCGAATGCGCTGTTGGTCAATCGCCAAGTTTCTTTGGGCATCCTGCTGCGCTTGGTACTTGGCGTTTCTCTCGGCCGACTCTTTGCGCTGGGCCTCTGATCGCTCGAGATAGGCCCGTTGATTCTGCTGCGACATGGCCAGAGAGTTTTGGAATTCAGCGTTTCTGGAGGAAACCAGGCTTTCGCGGCGAAGTTTTTCTTCGCTGGCTTTGGCATCGGCATTCATTTTGGCCACCATCGCTTCGCGTTTGGCGACCTCAGCCAGTTTTTGCTG
Source organism: Rhodoferax sp. (assembly GCA_036735785.1). Lineage (GTDB taxonomy): Bacteria > Pseudomonadota > Gammaproteobacteria > Burkholderiales > Burkholderiaceae_C > Allorhodoferax. The sequence goes on from DAINNP010000200.1 coordinate 4,215, forward strand.
GGCTTCTTGCTCTTCGAGCTTGCGCCGTTCGAGCTCCATCATCGCGAGCTCACGCTTGCGCTCCTGGTTTTTGTTTTGCAGGTAAAAACCCGCTGAAAACAACACCGCGACCAACAAAGCGCCGATCATGATCGGGCGCTGGTACCACGGGGTCTCTGGGGCCTCCGCCACGTAGCGCATCGATAGGCTGGGCGTGGTCGAGCTTGCCTGCAACTTCCGGTCATGGGCGGCCCGCATCTCCGGGTTCAAAAGGATCTTGGCGGCATCGCGAATCGACTGGAGCCGCTCCATGTCTTCGGGGTGATCGACCAGATGTTCTTTGGTGAACCTGGCTTGAGCCGCAGCCAACGCTTGCCGGATTTCCTCTGGATTCGCATCGCCGGGCAGGCC
>DAINNP010000201.1:0-4592 GCA_036735785.1 Rhodoferax sp.
GGCTTTTCGTCGCGCGCGCGTCGGGGCCGGACGGTATAGCCCGAGATGCCGACGATGCGGTGCTCTTGGCCCAACAGGTACAGCCACTCGGTGGTCTCTTCGGTCAAGCAGACGATGCGCTGCGGGCCGGGGCTGAAATGCAAGAGGTCCTGCGTCATGCAGCCCCCTCATGTGCCGGAGTAAACAGCTCCACTACCACCTCAGGACAGGAAGGGAACCAGGCGTGGAAATAACTGGCACGCACAGAACCTTGCTGCCATACCGCCTCGCCCGCATCGGGCATGGGGTCGTGGTCGGGGCGCGCGGTGCGGGCTATGGGCACCAGCGGGCTGGCACTGGTGGAGTAGTGAAAAGTGTGGCCGCGCAGGGTGCCGGACTGCAGTTTGAGCTGTTGCGGGCCCAGAGCTGACAAGCGCTTGTGCATGGTGACTTCGCCGGGCAGCAGGCCCCAGAGGGTATGTTGTGCACCGTCGGTGGTCGTGATCGTGTCGAACAAAACCATCATGCCGCCGCACTCGGCCCACACGGGTTTGCCGGCCTGCACATGGGCGGCAAGACTGTCGCGCAAAAGGGTATTGGCAGAAAGGGTATTGGCGTGCAGCTCGGGATAGCCCCCGGGGATCCAGACTGCGTCGCAGGTGGGCAAGGCAGTGTCTGTAAGCGGTGAGAAGAACACCAACTCGGCGCCCAGCTCTCGCAGGCAATCGAGGTTGGCGGTGTAGATGAAGCAGAAGGCGGTGTCTCTTGCTACTGCGATGGTTTTGCCTTTGAGGCTTTGTCCTTTGGTCGCTTGGTTTGGCGACGCGTGGGTGTGTCCTTCGAATTTCACGGACCACTGTTGCAGGTCTTGCAGACTCATTTTTCCTAGCGGCGTGTTGGCCAATGCGTCGGCAGCGGCATCCAGGCGGGCTTGGGCGTCGGCCACTTCGCTCGCTACTGTCAAACCCAGGTGGCGTTCGGGCAGGGTCATGGCGGCGTTGCGCATCACGGCGCCCAGCCACGGGCTGTCGCTGCGCAGGCTGCGTTGCAGCATGGCCGCGTGGCGCTCGGTGGCAACGCGGTTGGCCAAAGCGCCGGCCCAGCGCAGGCCGGGGCGGAAGGTTTGCAGGCCGTAGGCCAGCGCGCCAAAGGTGCCGGCCATGGAGCCGGAATCCATCACGGCCATGATGGGCAGGCCAAAGCGCTGGGCCAAGTCGGCAGCACTCGGGTCGCCATCAAACAGGCCCATGACGCCTTCCACCAAAATTAGGTCCGCCTCTTGTGCGGCCTGGCTCAGCCGTTGGCGGCAATCGGCGTCACCGGTCATCCACAAATCGAGCTGGTAAACGGGCGCGCCGCTGGCCAGTTGGTGCCAGTAAGGGTCTAAAAAATCAGGCCCGCACTTGAAGACGCGCACACGTCGGCCCTGGCGCGCATGCAGGCGCGCCAACGCGGAGGTGACGGTTGTTTTACCCTGCCCGGAGGACGGGGCGGTAATCAGTAGTGCCGGACAGGAACGTGACATCGCAAGCTCAGTCAATTGCCTTGTGTTGCATCACTCTCCCCGGCTTCCCCGCCAGGGCATGAGCGTTACGGAAAAGCGCACCGCGCGTTTCCACCTTGTTGGCCGGTATCCGGGCTGGTGGAGGCAACCTCCATCGTCTTCCCAAGCGCGTGTTCAAAGCGTTCAGTGACTGTGATGAAAGCAGTGTCAAAGCGACACGTCCACTTACCGTTGCGGGGGCAGCGCAGGTTAAGGACCGCCGCGTGCGGCACCCTCTCCTGCTTCCCGTTGAACTGCGGCATGCGAACCACACCGCGAGCACCAACACCGCGCATTTTACGCAGGGAATGCTTGCGCCACCCCTACAATGAAACACTTATGGCGAATCAGACTCCCATCGACCAAATTGCCGAGCGTGTAGAACGCTTGTTGCTCCGCTACGAGGAGCTTCAGCGGACCAACGCGCTACTCACCCGCCAGGTGGAAACACTCAGCCACGAGCGGGACTCCCTCAAATCAAGATTGAGTGCCGCGCGAGCGCGGGTCGATGCGCTTTTGGAGCGCATTCCCGATCACCTGCTGACCCCTAAAGACCCGACATGAAACAGCTGGAAGTTCAAATCATGGGGCAGAGCTACCTGCTTGGCTGCCCCGAAGGCGGTGAATCCCGATTGCTGGAGGCCGTGGAGCGCGTGGACACTGCCATGTGCAAAATCCGTGATGCCGGCAAGGTGCGGGCCCGTGACCGGATTGCCGTGCTTGCCGCGTTGAACTTGGCGTTCGACCTTTCTGACAAGTCTTCAGCCCCAGCCACCGTGGCCGCTAGCACCGGCACGCCACCTGCCATTGAGGGCGACGGCGCGCTGTTGCTCACCTCACTGCTAGAGCGGCTCGACGTGGCTTTGCACGACGACGGTCGCCTGCTCTAAGCACTGCAAATAAGCCCCTGATCGCCACTCAAGCTCAGGGTTGACCCCTACAATGGTAGGGTCTGCGAACCTGCCGGGCTTTATATTTCCTTGAACCAATGCTCATTGAGCCAGGGCTTGGAACATTGCTCTGCTAGCGTGATCATCTCGCGTCAGATGAACCCAAAGTGGATGCTGACCTCGCCCACCTGAACCCCGGTTCAGGATGCGGGTCCGGTGGAGCTTCGCAGACACCCTCTTCCCCTCAAAAAGCGCGCTTACTTTGCAGCGTCCGGCTCTCGGGCCTGCTCAAAAAAGTACGCGATACGTTGGCGTGGCGCCAAGTAGTCCAAGGCTGCAGCGGGCAAATTACCAGGCTTGAGACTCCGGCGAATGCCCAACTGCGGCATTTTCTCCAGATCCAGAATCAAGGCCTCAGCACGTGCCACGCCCGGTTCATGAAGAACGATCCGGGGCTTGAGTGGTCGCGCCGAATTCACAGACACCACAATGCCGTAACGGTCATCAATCAGCTGCACGACCGAGCCCGGTGGGTAGACTCCCATCATGCGAATAAAAGCGCTCAAGGTCACCGCATCGAAACGGGCTTTGAACTGGGCAAATATCAGCGAGAGCGCCTCATGCGGCGTCAGCGCAGAGCCCGGCCGGCTCGGGTTGCACAGGTTGTCATACCGGTTCACCAAAGCCAGTATCCGCCCGGTAGTGCCCAAGGCATCGCCACGTAAACGTGACGGGAAACCGCTGCCATCGACCATCTCGTGGTGTTGAAGCATGGCCAGCAATACGGGAGAACGCAGCTCCATGCCTTTGCCAATCGCGAGGCCTTGGGGCACGTGTTCTTGATAGAGCCGGTACTCTGCACTTGAAAAGTTGTCTTCCAACCAGCGCACCCGATCAGGCAATTTCACCTTGCCGATATCGTGCAAGAAAGCCGCCATGCCGAGGTCGATCAACTCAGCTTTGTTCAAACCCATGGCTTTGCCGAGCAGCAAAGAGATCACGGTGACGTTGACAGGGTGCATGGCCGATTTGTCACCCGCCGCCTCGGAAAGCAAGCGAATGGCTGCCTCGCCGTTGTCCATCAGTTCGGTGACATAGGTATTGACCATGCCCAGGCAGGGCTCGGTTGCCAGTTTGGGCTGCGACAAGACCATGTCCATCGTTTTGCGATACAGGCGCACAGACTCTGCAAATCGGCGCTCGCAAGCAATAAGGCTGCGCTCCTGGGCTGTCAACATGGCTGCGCGGAGGCGCCGCCGCTCGGCATCTGCCTGCTCCTGCGTCAGGAGACTGACTGCTTCTGGCTCTACCGGAATTGCCGTCCCAGTCGGGGGCGCTACTGGCTCGGTAGGCTCATCACTTTTGCGCGGGATCACGCGCACTTGTTTTTTGCCCAAGCCCTTGATGACGTCGATTTGCTTGAGCGAGCTGATCTTGAAGCTGCCAGTCGGAAACGGATGCGCCATCCACCCTACGTCTAACTCCACGTAGTGGCCCACACGCAATAGCGCAACATCGATCCAGACAGACTCTTCTGATTTCATAGGCTCCGAGGTGCCGGACCCGTTCTCGCAGGCCGGCAAAACTACATCGTGGTCAGGATACCTCAGCGCCCGCCACGGTTCGCAGAACCCGACTACTTTCTTAGGGCGCCAACTCGGGTTAAACGGAAAAAAACCCGCCGAAGCGGGTTTTCTGGAGGCGCAGAGCGCAATCAGCCCATGTGCAAGCCGCCGTTGACCGAGAAGTCAGCGCCAGTGGCATAGCCGCCTTCTTCAGACGCCAGCCACGCGATGATGGAGGCGATTTCCGAAGGCTCGCCCAAGCGCTTGACCGGCACGGTCGCCACGATTTTGGCCAGCACGTCTTCACGGATAGCCTTGACCATGTCGGTACCAATATAGCCGGGGCTCACGGTGTTGACGGTCACGCCTTTGGTAGCCAGTTCCTGGGCCAACGCCATCGAAAAACCGTGCATACCGGCTTTGGCAGCAGAGTAGTTGGTCTGGCCGGCTTGGCCTTTTTCGCCGTTCACGCTGGAGATGTTGATGATGCGGCCCCAGCCTTTTTCCACCATGTCAGGCACCACTTGCTTGGTGACGTTGAACATGGAGTCGAGGTTGGTGCTCATCACCGCTTGCCAGTCTTCGCGGCTCATTTTCAGGAACATGCGGTCGCGG
>DAINNP010000202.1:0-4579 GCA_036735785.1 Rhodoferax sp.
TGGGAGTAAATCTGGTGCGGCACATCCACACCCACCATCTCGGGGCGGAACTGGGCGTTGCCCTCAATCTGGTCGCGCGGCACGATGCCGGCTTTCAAAATCTCTTGGTCGTGGTAGATGTCGTGGATAAAGCGGTTGAGCGCATTGACACGCTGCACCAAGCCTTTTTCCATGCTGGACCACTCGTGGGCCGGGATGATGCGGGGAATCAGGTCAAACGGGATCAGGCGCTCGGTGCCGGAGCCGTCCTCGTCTTTTTCGCCGTAGACGGCGAAGGTAATGCCCACGCGGCGGAAGATCATTTCCGCTTCTTCACGGCGTTTGGCCATCATGTCGCCGGGCTGGCGAGCGAGCCATTCATCGTAAATCTTGTAGTGGTCTCTTATCTGGCTGCCCTTGCTGAAAAATTCATAAGGGAGCTGGGTGTACATCTCATCAAATTTCTGCATGTAAAAGACCTCTCTGATTACCTCTTATGCAAACTTCGGGCCACAGCGCCGATGCACCACTATGGCACATCATGGGCCCAATAATGCCGCTCGTCTTCCCGCATACACGCCACATTTTGGGGCTCTGCAGAGTGCCAACGCGCCGCACCACAACGGGGTGAAGACACCAAATGGGTGCCCAAGGCCTCATAGCGCGCGATGACTGGCGCCGCGGGGTGTCCGTAGCGGTTGCGGTAACCCGATTGCACCAGCGCGTGGCGTGGCTGGACTGCTCGCAAAAACGCGTCGGTGCTGGAAGTTTTGCTGCCGTGGTGGGGTACCAAAAGCACATCCGCCCGCAGCAACGACCGCATGGCCGGATCGTCCACCAGGCGCTGCTCTTGCGCTGCCTCGATGTCGCCTGCGAGCAGTGCGGCTTGGCGGCCGTTGCTGATGCGCAGCACACACGACAGCGCGTTGGCTTTCGGGGCAGGCTCGGCCTCATAGTCCGCCGTGTCAGGGTGCAAGACCTCAAAGTCCACACCATCCCATTGCCAACGCATACCCGCCTCACAACGCCTGGAGGCGCGCAGCTGTTGCAGCGTGTGCTGCGGCTCCAGCGAACTCAGCAAGGCGGCCTGCGGCTGCATCATGAGCACCGCAGGTGCGCCCCCGACATGGTCGATATCGCGGTGGCTGAGTACCACCGTGTCGAGCTGCACATCGAGCGCTTTGAGCAGAGGCAGCAAGACGCGGTTGCCCGCGTCACTCTCGAGGCTGTAGCGTGGGCCCGCATCAAACAGCAGGGCGTGCCGCGCGGTCTGCACCAGCACCGCATTGCCCTGCCCCACATCGGCGGCGAGCAAAGAAAACTCGCCCGGCTCCGGCACGGGCGGGCGCCACAAGAGCAGCGCCAACACCGGCACCAAGCCCATCATCCGCAAGGCACGGGGCAAGGGCATCAACAAAAGCGCAGCGCCTAGGGCCGCCAGGACGCCGGGCACCAGAGGCGGCAAGGGCAAGCTCAACGCGGCGTAGGGCACAGCAGCAAGCGCATCCATCACCGCGTATAGCAGCACGACCGCACCGGTAGCTGCCGTCCACAGCGCGGGCCAAACCACCCCCAACAAACCCAGCGGAGTCACCACCAGCGTGACCCACGGAATCGCCACCACGTTGGCCAGCAAACCGACCAGCGACACTTGCCCGAACCACAGCACCACCAGCGGCGCCAAAGCCAAGGTGATCAGCCACTGCTCCCGCCACATCGCCACCGCGGCTGCGCGGAGCCGGGCCGAGCCGCGCTCGAATTTGGAGCCATTTAGCACTCTAGCCCTTGTATCTCCTGCACTAGTAGCTCCTGAATTGGTAGCATCTCCAGCGGCAAACAGCAGCATGACGGCCACAAAGCTAAGCCAGAACCCCGGCTGCAACATGGCCCAAGGGTCCCACAACAGCACGCCTACTGCAGCCCACAGTGCCACCCAGGGCCAAGGCCATCTGGCGCCCTGCAATCGCAAGAGCACCACCATCGCCAGCATCAGGCAGGTGCGCTGTGCCGGCACACCCCAACCGGAAAACACCGCATATGCCGTGGCCAACAATAAGCCCACTCCCCACGCCGCATGGGACGCAGGCACCCAGTGGCACAAACGCGCCGATGTGCGCCAGCCCCGCCGGACCAGCCAGGTGGCCGCCCAGGCAAACATGGTGATGTGTAAGCCTGAAATGCTGACCAAATGGCTGATACCTGTGGCGCGGAACACATCCCAGTCCGAACGCTCAATAGCCCGTTGATCCCCCACCACTAGCGCGGTGAGCAAGCCTGCCGAGCGAGGGTCTGTGACCCGGGTCTGTATCCGGTCACGGACCCATTGGCGCAGTTGTGCCACAGGCGCAGCGCTGGTCTGCTCCATCAGCTGTGGCACAGGGCTGCTCACCGTGGCACGGACATAGCCGGTGGCCTGCACGCCCTGGGTCCACAGGTACAGCTCGTAGTCAAAACCATGGGGATTGATGCTGCCGTGCGGCGCCTTGAGCCGCAAAGGCAACTGCCAGCGCTGGCCGGCTCTCAAAGCAGGCGGTGTGCGCTGCAGCTCCGGTGTTTGGGTCTGGAGGTTGAAGCCGGTGGTGTACCACCCCACGTCCAGCAAACGGGGCACAGACACCGGTGTGCCATCCAAGAGCGCAGCCCCCGCCCCGCTCTCACCCGCGTCCACCCGTAGCCGGAAACGGAGCCCCGATTCGGTGGCTTGGGGCATATCTGCAATGACGCCGGTCACCAGAACATCGCGCCCCTCCAGCGCAGGGGCTAGCGCTTGACTCATGAACAGCACGGCGCGCAAGCCGGTCAAACCCCAAGCCAGTGCCAATGCAGAAAGTCCCGCCACACCATGACGCCACAGCCCCACTATCTTTTTGCTAGCAACCCACGCATAACCCACGAGGGCCAGAAGTACAAACGCCGCATAAACCGCGGGCGCTGACAACATGGCTTGCTGCAACTGCAACGCCATCCCCGCCAGCAGCCCCAACCCCACCGCACCGCCAGTGCGGGGCCAGACGGCAAGGCGGAGTGCGGTGGCGTACATGCAACCATGCTAACCGCGCAAAGGGGCCGAAAAATCATCCGCTATGGAGGCACTGGCGCGGACCTTGCTTTAAAAGCCTGTCAAACCCGATTGTTAGTATGGGGCCTGTGCGGCAACCGTTGCACGGCGTCCCCTGTGAGATCTACCGAGACCGGCCCATGTCCATTCACGCAGCGCTGAACCACGTTACCCACTACTCGTACGACCGTCTGGTCAACCTCGGTCCCCAAGTCATCCGCCTGCGCCCTGCCCCGCACTGCCGCAGCAAAATCATCTCGTACTCGCTCAAGGTCGAGCCCAGCACCCACTTTGTGAACTGGCAGCAAGACCCGTACGCCAACTACCAGGCCCGCCTGGTGTTCCCCGAAAAAACCAAGGAGTTCAAAGTCACAGTCGACCTGGTGGTCGAAATGGCGGTGTACAACCCCTTTGACTTCTTCCTGGAACCCACGGCCGAAAACTTCCCATTCAAGTACGACAAGCTGCTAGGCCAGGAGCTCGCCCCCTATCTTGTAGCCGAGCCGCTGACCCCGGAATTCAAAAAGTTCCTGGCAGCTATCGACCTCAAGGAACGCCGCACCATCGACTTTCTGGTCTACATCAACCAGCTGGTGCACAACGCCGTCAGCTACACCATCCGCATGGAGCCCGGTGTGCAAACGCCGGAAGAAACCCTGACGCTGGCCAGCGGCTCGTGTCGCGACTCCGGGTGGCTGCTGGTGCAACTGCTGCGCCATTGCGGTCTGGCAGCGCGCTTTGTGTCGGGCTACCTGATCCAGCTGGCACCGGACGTGAAGTCTCTGGACGGCCCCAGCGGCACCGAAGTCGATTTCACCGATCTGCACGCCTGGTGCGAGGTCTATTTGCCCGGCGCAGGCTGGGTCGGGCTGGATGCGACCAGCGGCTTGCTGGCCGGCGAGGGCCACATCCCGCTGGCCTGCACCCCGCAGCCCAGCGGCGCAGCCCCGATTGAAGGCGGCGTAGACAAGTGCGAGGTGGAATTTGCCCACCACATGCAAGTCACCCGCATGTACGAATCCCCCCGCGTCACCAAGCCCTACACGCCCGAGCAGTGGGCCGAGGTCATGACCCTGGGCGATGCGGTAGACGCCGAACTCGTGGCCGGCGATGTGCGCCTGACCATGGGTGGCGAGCCCACCTTTGTGGCAGTGAACGACCGCGATGCCCCCGAATGGAACACCGACGCCCTGGGCCCCACCAAGCGCGGCTTCGCCACCGAGCTGGTGCACAAACTGCGCGACGAATACGGCCAGGGCGGCTTTCTGCACTTCGGCCAAGGCAAGTGGTATCCCGGCGAGCAGCTGCCCCGCTGGGCCCTCAACATCTACTGGCGTGCCGACAAACAAAAGGTGTGGAACAACCCCGCCCTGTTCACCGACGAGCGCAAGCCCACCCACTACACCGCCGAAGACGCGGGCTACTTCATCCGCAGTCTGGCCGGCAAGTTGGGCCTGACCGACAAGTACGTGCAGGCCGGCTATGAAGACACCTGGTACTACCTGTGGCGCGAGCGCCGCCTGCCGGTGAATGTGGACCCCT
>DAINNP010000203.1:0-4565 GCA_036735785.1 Rhodoferax sp.
AAGGCCAGGCTGCGCTGGAGCACGCGGTGGACATCGGCATTGCCGCCACCTGCGCAGAGGCCGTGGGCGTGATGGACAAGACGCTGGACATCACCGCCGAGTACATGAACACCCGCAAGCAGTTTGGTGTGGCGATCAGCAGCTTCCAGGCACTGCGCCACCGCATGGCCGACATGAAGATGCAGCTGGAACTGGCCCGCTCCATGAGCTACTACGCCAGCCTCAAGCTCAATGCCCCCGCGCCCGAACGCCGTGCAGCCATGGCTCGCGCCAAGTACCAGCTGGGTACCAGCATGCGCTTCATCAGCCAGCAGGCGGTGCAGCTGCACGGCGGCATTGGCGTGACGGACGAGTACATCGTGAGTCACTACTTCCGCAAGCTCACCGAACTAGAAATGAGCTTCGGCGACACCCTGCACCATCTGGGTGAAGTGTCAGCCCGCATGCAAGACACGGCAGGCGTGTTCGCCTGATACGTCAGCGCCGCACGAGAAGCCCGGTGACTGCAAAGTACCGGGCTTTTTTTCAGGCTTAAAAAAGCGCCCTCCGGTGTAGGATGTGCATCACCTTATCTGCGCCCTCTGTCTGATCCTGTGCCCACCCCCCTGAAAGGCTCCGCCTCCCAACCAGGCACCGGTTTTCGCGCCGGCTTGGTGGACATGTACAGCGCCACCACGCCGCAGGCGGGCAAGCTGCGCGCAGCCCACTTGTCGGCGGTGGTGCGGCTGACGCCCGAAACCATGCTGGCCAATATCGGCAGTGCCGGCCTGATTTTGTGGACCTTTGCACCGGACATCGGCTGGGAGTTGCTGCTCTGGTTTGCCGGCATCCTGACGGTGTGTTTGTTTGCCTTGCGCAGCTGGCGCGCGAGCTTGGGCCGGCAGTTCACCCACGCCTCGCCCGGCACCCTCCACAAAGCCACGCTGCACGCCATGCTGCTGAGCGGCGTGTGGGCTTTCATTCCGCTGTTCTGGTTCCCCGGCGCCAGCGACAGCCAGCAACTGATCATCGCCACCCTGCTGACGGGGATGATCGGCGCCGGCGGTTTTGTGCTGAACCCCTTACCGCTGGCCAGCATGGCCTATGTGGCGGTATTCAGTGCATCCACCCTGGTTGCCTTGCTGGGCGGTAATCGCCCTGTGTATTCCGCGGTGGCCGCCTTCATCAGTGTGTACGCGCCCCTGGTCACGCTCGGCGCCTTGTCTGCCTGGCGCAAGTCCGCGGCGCTCATGAATGCAGAGAGCCAATCGCAGCGCCAAGAACAAATGATTTCGGTGCTGCTCTCCGACTTTGAGCAAAACGCCGGCGATGCCCTTTGGGAAACCGATGCAGCAGGCCGGCTGGTGCACATCTCCCCCAAGCTGTGCGAATTGCTGCAGCTGCGCGAAGCGCAAGTAGCGGGCACCACCTGGATGGGTGTTTTTGTGCCGATGGATGCGGATGGGGCTGTCGCGCTCTCAGAGGCATTGGCCAGCGGCAAACCGTTCAAGGAGTTACCGCTCTCTTTTGACAGCGCCGCAGGCAAACGCTACATCCAGATCAACGGCAAAGCGCTGCTGGACGAGCAAGGCCAACTCTCCGGTTGGCGTGGCGTGGTGTCTGATGTGACCGAGAAAGTGCAAAGCACCAACCTGTTGCGCCAACTCGCCCACACCGACTCCCTGACCGGGCTGACCAACCGCTTCAAACTGCGCGAGTCGCTGGCGCAGCGGGTGGCGGATCAGCAGCCTTTGGCCCTCTTGGCGATCGACCTGGACCGGTTCAAAGCCATCAATGACCGCCATGGCCACAGCGCAGGGGACGAGGTGCTGCGCCTGATCGCCCAACGATTGCAGCAGCAGTTAGCGCCCGACGCCATGGTGGCGCGCTTGGGCGGCGATGAGTTTGCGGTGGTCCTGTGGACCCCTGAGGACATCGAGCAAGCACCCGCAATAGGCCGGCGGCTCGTGAACCTGCTGCAAGAACCCCTGAACCTCGCGGTGCGCCGCCTGACCGTGGGGGGCAGTGTGGGCTTGACCATCAGCCACGGCGAGCCCACCACTTTGGACGAGCTGATGGCCCAGGCCGATATTGCGCTGTATGCGGCCAAAGATGCCGGCCGCAGCCAGTGTGTGGCCTACACCCCGGAGCTCGGAGCAATCAACCAGCGCCGCGCCACCCTAGAGCACAGCCTGCGGCAAGCCTTGCACCGGCAAGAGCTGCAGCTCTACTGGCAACCCAAGGTATGCCTTCGCACACGGGCCATCGTGGGGGCAGAAACCCTGATGCGCTGGCGGCACCCGGTGCTGGGCTGGATCAGCCCGGGCGAGTTCATCCCGATCGCCGAGCAAAGTGGCATGATCACCGCGCTCGGCAGCTGGGCCCTGTTGGAGGCATGCCGCATGCACTCCAGCGCGCTCAGGGGGCTCACGGTGTCGGTCAATGTGTCATCGATTCAATTGCGGGATGAAAACTTTGTGGCGGTCTTGCAGGATGCGATCGCAGAGTTCCGGGTCGACCCGACCCAACTGGAGCTGGAGCTCACAGAGTCGGTGTTTCTGGACAGTGCCGACCAGGCCTTGGCCATGCTGCACACCCTCAAAAAAACCGGCGTAAAACTGGCGATGGACGACTTTGGTACCGGCTACTCGTCCCTGTCCTATCTGCGCAGTTTTCCGTTTGACACCTTGAAAATTGACCGCGCATTTGTGATCGAGCTGGTCGAAAAGAAAGACGCCGAGGCCGTAGTCCACATGATCACAGGGCTGGCGCAAACACTGGGCATGCGCACGGTCTGCGAAGGGGTGGAAACCCCAGAACAGCTTCAGGCGATCCAGCGTGCCGGGTGCGATGAGGTACAGGGCTACATCGTGGCCAAGCCGATGCCGCTGCAGGAGTTTGTGGCGTTTCGCAAAGCCTGGGAGCACACCCAAGCGCCTTTCGCAAACACACCCGCCGGCTAACTACACCAGCCCGACTTCCAGCAGCTCGCGCTTGACATACGCGTAATACAGCGGTGCAGCCACCAAACCTGCCACCCCGAAAATCGCCTCGCCCACAAACATCACGGTCAGCAGCTCCCAGGCGGTAGTGCCGGTGCGTTTGCCCACGACCTTGGCATTGATGACGTATTCAAACTTGTGGATCGCGATCAAAAAAATCAGGCAGGCCAAGCCCACCATGGGTGCGACCGACATGCCCGCCAGGGTCAAGACACCATTGCACAGCAGGTTGCCCACAATCGGCACCAAGCCTGCAAAAAAGGTCAAGGCCACCAACATGCCCGAATACGGCACCTGAACCTCAAACAAGGGCAGCGCACCGAACAAAAACAAGGCGGTGCAAACGGCATTGAACGACGCGATCCAGAACTGCGCCACCACAATCTGGCGGAACGCCCCGATAAAGTGCCGCGCCCGGGTGCGCGCTGCCGCCCGCAAGGGTGCAGGGTGAGGCACGCCGGGGGTGCCCACGATCAAGGCACCGATCACCAGCCCGACATACGCCAGCAACAGCCCCTGAAGACCTGCGGAACCAAAACCGGTGATAGCCCGTGCCTGGCTCTGCAAATACGCCGCGAGCCACGCCTGGGCAGCCGCCAGGCCATCGGGCAAATGGGCCGCGAGATCGGGCGGCAGTTTTTGCCGGATCTCCAGCACCGTGCCGGCAAGGTGGTGCAGCAAAGCGGCATATTGGCCACCGGCTCCGATCACCATGCCCTTGGCATTCGACAACACCACCGCAAACAAGATCAGAGGCACCACAATGACCCATCCAGCCGCAGCAAACGGGCCGGGGCGCCACCGCCCCAAGCGCTGGCTGGTGCTCAGGGCCTGCGCCACCATGAACCCGAGGCAGACCGCCAGCAGGCCGGGCAACATGCCATAGACCAGCACCGTCAAACAGATCAGCCCGACCAGCACAAAAGAGCTGGCGGCCACATAGCGGGACAACGCGGCCACGGGGCCTGATGGGTGGGACTTGGAATTCATGAGTGCCGCGATGGTATCAATAGCGCCAGCAGCGGTTCGAACCCCCAGAGACTGCGGGGATGTCCCCCTGGGCCCACGCCTATTGCGCCACATCAAGACTGGTGTCAGCTTGGGTGCCTAGACTGTGCAAAACATACCCGCAGGAGACACGATGCTGCCCGCCTTCATATCCCACCCGGATTGCGCCCGCCACGAGATGGGACCCGACCACCCTGAATGCCCCGAGCGCCTGGGCGCCATTCAAGACATGTTGCTGATCCGTGGCCTGCTGGATTACATGAACACCTACGAGGCACCCTTGGCCACGGTTGCCCAGCTCGGCCGGGCGCATGCCTCCAACTATGTCAATGAGCTGATCGACGCCTCACCCACCCACGGTTACCACAAGGTCGATCCCGATACCGACATGAACCCCTACACCGTGCGTGCCGCTTTGCGGGCTGCCGGCGCGGCGGTGCAAGCGACCGATCTGGTGCTCGGGGGGCAGGTGCCCAGCGCCTTCTGCAATGTGCGCCCGCCGGGCCACCACGCCGAGCGCTCCGCCGCCATGGGCTTTTGCTTTTTCAACAATGTGGCGGTGGGAATCCGCCACGC
>DAINNP010000204.1:0-4558 GCA_036735785.1 Rhodoferax sp.
TGGCGCAACAACCAGAACCAGGCCAGAAAGCTGGCAAACGACACCACCACCGCATGAAACGCAAGGCTGGCCCACACCTGGGGTGTGAAGTTCACCTGGGCCTGCCCCGACAGCCAGGCAGCGCACAGCAACACCCCGAATGCCATCACCAATTGGTATTGCAAGGTTTTGGAAGGCTGGGCTTTGGCAAGGCTGGAGCAGCGCACCACCACGGTCGTGGCTGCCCAGGCAATAGCGGCGAGCACCCCTAAGAAGTCGCCCCACAAGGTGCTGCCCGTTGCAGCGGCACCGGTGGCCGCCCCGTGCCCACGGCCCAGGAAGGTCATGGCAATACCGGCAAAGGCAATCGCGATACCGCTCCACTGCAAACCACTCAAGCGCTCTGCCGGAATACGCCAGTGCAAACCCAGCGCTGCAAAAATCGGAGCGGTGTACAAAAACACCACCATGTGCGACGCACTGGTGTGGCGCAGGCCCTCGGCCACCAGCAAAAACTCCGTGGCAAAAAACACACCGACCGCCAAGCCCGGCACCAGCGTTCCATCGCGCAGCGACATGGACTCGCCACGCCACCACATCACCAAACCCACCAGCAAGGCGGCCACGCCGGACCGCAGGGCAATTTGCATGACCGGTGCGATATCCGCCGCGGTGGCTTTGAGCACCACCTGCTGCATGCCCCAGGTGGCACACAAGACCATCATCAACAGGACGGCGGACCCATCCACCGGTTTGCGCGTATCCATAACTCTCCCATACCAATCAATCGACCGATTATTCAGCTGACGGCTTTCATTGATATAGTGAAAAGATGACAAGCCATACGCCATAGCGGACAAGCATGCCCATCCTGCGCCCCAAGCTGGACATCCCCCTCACCAGCCCCACCCTGCCGGCACCGGTCATGTTCCGCAGCGCCTATGTGCCGGACCACGGGCTCTACCCCGAGCACCAGCACGCCTGGGGCGAGTTTGTGTATTCCTTCAGCGGCGTGATGGAGGTGAAAGTGCAAGGCCACCATTTCCTGGCGCCGCCGCAGTACGGCATCTGGCTGCCGCCTCACTTGGAGCATGTGGGCCTGAACCGCAAAGCGGCACACCACTGCTCTTTGTATGTGTCTACCGCCTTGTGCCGAACCTTGCCAGCAGAGCCCTGCGCACTCACGGTGAGTCCCTTGGTGCGGGCCATGCTGGAACACCTGCGCTTGCAGCCAGCCGGCAGTGCGGTGTCGGGGCCTGAAGCCCGCTTGCTCAAAGTGCTGCTCGACCAGCTCACCCTCGCACCGCGGGCAGGCAGCTACCTGCCCGGCTCTGACGATCCGGCGCTGGGCGCCGTGCTACGGCTGCTGCAAGCCCACCCCGGCGACAACCGCTCGCTCCCCGAGCTGGCCCATGCAGTCCACAGCACCGAGCGCACCCTGATGCGGCGTTGCCAGCGCGACTTGGGCATGCCATTTGCCGAATGGCGCCAGCGCCTGCGGGTGGTGAGGGCCATGCCCCTGCTGGAGGCGGGTCAGACAGTGGAGACGATTGCGCTGGATCTGGGCTACGGCAGCGCCTCGGCCTTCATTGCCATGTTCAAGAAGCTGATGGGCACCACGCCGGATGAGCTCCGCCGCGGCACCCTGAGCGCCGCCTAGAGCGTGGCGGGTGCTCCGCCAAAACGGCTCTCCGCCTGTTTGCGGAACTCTGAAGGGGTCATGCCCTTGAGCTCCAGAAACCGGCGGTTGAAATTGGCTACGTTGTTGAAACCCACGTCGTAGCAAATATTGGTGACGTAGCGGTCTGAGGTCATCAGCAACTGGCAAGCGCGGTTGATGCGCACCCGGTTCACAAAGTCGGTATAGGTGTTGCCGGTCGCCCGCCGGAAGAAGCGCGAAAAGCGGCTCTCGCTCATGGCCAGCTCTGCGGCCACCTCGGCTGCAGACTGGGAATGCGACGGGTTCTCGGTGATGCGGTTGACGAGGGTGTTGATCTGGTCGAGCTCGGTGTCGTTTTCGGCGCCCCGCATTTGCACGTTGGAGAGCAGGCGATAGTCCCCCCAGCGGGACAGATCGGTCATGAATTCACAGAACGCGGCCAAGCGCTTGAGCCCGCGCGAACCGCGCACCGCATGCCAGTGCGTTTGCGCCCGGTCCGAGAGGCCAAAAAATTCGATGCCGTGGCGGGCCCGCTCCAACAAGGGCAGCACCTCCTGCAGCTCGGGGATGGACTGGCAGGCCTGCGCCAGCGGCTCATGCCGGAACTGGATCACCAGATCGCGCATGGCGACGCCCTCGTCGGGCACGTCCAGAGAAATCCAGTTGTGCGGCAGGCGGGGCCCGCACAGCACCAAATGGCCCGGCTCAAACGGGCCGATCCAGTCCCCCACAAACGCCTTGCCGGAGCTCTGGGTGATCAGGTGCAACTCGTATTCATCATGGCAATGCCAACGCGCCAAGGGGGTCGGATAACCGTGACCCAGGCAGCGGATGAATCCGACCTCGTCGGTAGGCTCATAGCCCAGCGACGGGTTGCGGTTGTAGTCAGCCTCCAGCTCCGGAGCCCGGTGCCGACTGACGGGATAGCCCGATAGAGGGTGCGAGTGTGGGGTAGCAGCCATAGCGACTTGAGCAATAAACGGGAATGCCTCACGTTACCAGCAATTACGCTGGCCCTGCACCCAAGTGATTCTGGACAAACAGCTGCACCCGGGCATAGCCCACCCGCAGCGCATCGAGCAAGCGCGGTGTGGAGGCCAGCGGGCCCCACAGCACCGGATCAGCAGCAAAAGCAGCCACCGGGTCTGCCGCCTCGCAGATCGCATGGGCCGCCACCGGGTCCATGGCCTGGTCCTGGTAGGTGTAGGCGATTTTGCCCTCATGCCAGCGCTGCAGATAGGCCAGAAAGAGTGCGGGCAACATGATCACACTGGCAATCGACTCGCCGCGCGCCAAGCGCTCACGAATGGTGGGCACGATGAAGCCGGGGATCTTGGAATACCCGTCCATGGCCACCCGCTGGTTGGTGTCGCAAATGGCGGGGTTGCCGAAGCGATCCAGCACCACGTCGCGGTAGGCGCGCAGATCCAGCGGGCTAGGGTTTTCGGGCATATCCAGCACCGGGATGGTGTCGTCGGTCACGTAGTCATACGCGATGCGGCGGATCACCGCATCGTGGGTACCCTCATGGATGTACTGGTAGCCCACCAGAGTGCCGGCCCAGGCGATGCAGCTGTGGGTGGCATTGAGCAGCCGAATTTTGGCTTCTTCATAGGCGTCCACCGACTGCACCATTTCCACGCCCACCTGCTCCCAAGCGGGGCGGCCAGCGATGAAGTTGTCTTCAATCACCCACTGGATAAAGCTCTCGCCCATGATGGCGGCTTGATCGTCCCAGCCGGTGGCAGCCTTGACGCGCTCGGCCACATCCGGCGTGGGGCGCGGAGTGATGCGGTCCACCATCGCGTTAGGGCTGCTGGTGTTTTGCTCCACCCAGGCCTTCAGCGCGGTGTCACCAAGTGCGTCAATGAACTGCAGCAAGCCGGCGCGCGAACGCTCGCCGTTGTGGCGCAGGTTGTCGCAGTTCATCAGGGTCACCGCACCGGCGCCGCTGTGCATGCGGGCCCGCAAGATGCTGACCAAGCCACCGTAAATGGTGTGGCCGGCGCGGCCTGCCTTCACCGCCTCAAGATCCGCGCGCAGGTCAGCAAAGGTAGGCCAGTCCAGCTGGTTTTTCGCGTCCAAGTAGTAACCGGCTTCGGTCACGGTGAACGAGATGATGCGGGTGGTGGCCTCAGCGCCTGCTGCGATCAAGGGGGAGAGGTCATCCTGATAAGGAATGACTCTTTGGATGGATTCAATGCGGGTGTAGCTGCGCTCGCCTTGAGGCGTTACGGTTTCCAGCGTGTACGCGCCGCCTTGGGCCTGCAGGGCTTCCATGGTGGCTAGCATGTCCGGGCGCAAATTGCCGCCGGTGATGGACCATTCGGTATCGCCACGCTGTCGCAGTTCGTGGATGTAAAGCGCCTGGTGTGCGCGGTGGAACGAGCCCAGTCCGAGGTGAAGAATCGTGGTCATGGTCAGGCGTGAAAAAATGAATCGGGGGTCGCTTAGAGGTCGCTTAGAGATCAAACTGGGTGGGCATCATCACCACGTCGCGGATGGTCATGCCGCGGGGGCGGGTCAGCATGAAGATCACCACGTCAGCGACCTCGGAGGCTTCGAGCAGGCTGCCTTTGGCCTTGGCTTCAGCGAGCTTGTCGGCAGGCCAATCGGACAACAAAGAGGTAATAACCGGCCCCGGCGAAATCGAGCCGACGCGCAGGCCGTGCTTGAACACCTGGCGGCGCACCGTCTGCACAAAGCAGTCGATAGCCCACTTGGACGACGCATACACCGGCTCCCAGGGGGTAGGAAAGTGCGCTGCCAGCGAGCTGGTCACGATGATGTCGCCCGAGCCCCGCGCGATCATGTGGGGCAGCACGTTGTGCACGTTCTTCATCACCACATTGATGTTCAGGTTAAGCATGCGGTCGATAGCGTCCGGGTCGTTGTCGACCAGGTCGCCGCCCACATACA
>DAINNP010000205.1:0-4555 GCA_036735785.1 Rhodoferax sp.
TTTCGTAGCAGTAAAACTCCATGCGGTCGATTTCGCGCAACAGGTCGTTGGGGAATTCGATGTCGGCCTTGTCGATTTCGTCAATCAGCAGCGCTACCGGCTGATCGGCAGTAAAGGCCTGCCACAGCACGCCCTTGATGATGTAGTTGTTGATGTCTTTGACGCGCTCACCGCCATCCACATCCGAGAGCTGCGAGTCGCGCAGGCGGCTCACGGCGTCGTATTCATACAGACCCTGCTGGGCTTTGGTGGTGGACTTGATGTGCCACTGCAGCAAGGGCATGCCCAGTGCCTCAGACACCTCTTCGGCCAGCATGGTTTTGCCGGTGCCGGGCTCGCCCTTGACGAGCAAAGGGCGCTGCAGGGTGATGGCGGCATTGACCGACAGCATCAGGTCCTGGGTGGCAACGTAGTTGGAGGTACCGGTGAATTTCATAGCAAAAGCGTCTGTGTTGCTGCTTGATAGCGATCAAACATAGGGGTTCTACGGAGGGCCTTCTCGATATAATGGTTTCACAAAACCACCACGTCATCACTCTGTGATTGTCATCGCAAAATGAACAAACTTCTCTTGTCGCTGTCCGCCGCGCTTGTCGCTTCTGTGACCGTTTTTGCAGCTCACGCCGAGGGTGTGCAGGGTGACGTGAAGGCGGGGGCCAAAAAGAACGCCATGTGTATTGGCTGCCATGGCATCGTGGGTTACCAGTCCAGCTTCCCTGAAATTCACAAGGTCCCCAAGATTTCCGGGCAGTCCGGCCAGTACATTGCGGCCTCGTTGAATGCCTACAAGAAGGGTGAGCGCAAGCATCCCTCCATGAAGGGTATCGCCGCCTCCTTGACCGACCAAGACATCGCGGACTTGGCGGCTTATTACGAAGCCAGTGGCGTGGTGGCCGGTGCCCCTGCATTGGGCAAAGCGCCGGCAGCCTCTGAAAAGGTCAACGCACTGCTGACCAAAGGCAACTGCGCCTCCTGCCACGGCGAGTCTTTGAGCAAGCCTATCGACCCGACTTACCCCAAAATTGCCGGCCAGCACAGCGACTACCTGTTTGTTGCGCTCAAGGCTTACAAAGTCGAGGGCAACGCCAACATCGGTCGTGGCAACGCCATCATGGGTGGTATTGCCAAGCAGTTCAGCAACGCTGAACTCAAAGAGCTGGCGAATTACGTGGGCTCCTTGCCCTCCGATTTGCAAGTGGTGCCGCAAAACCGATTCAAGTAATCGCCACTGCCTCCCTCAACTCAAAGCCGCTGTTTCAGCGGCTTTTTGTTTGGGTGCGCGTTAAGCCCGTACCGGGTGAATCGGGATGACTGGCTTGCCTTGCCCGCCCGCGACGTAGTAGCTGGGGCATTGGTATCGGGCGATGTCATGGCCGTGCAGCGGAAACGAGCCGCAGTTGGACCAACGGCGCATAGGGGAGTGGTAGATGCCGCACTGAAATTTTTCTGCGCCTGCAGGCTCCAGAAACATGCATTGGTGGTTCATGCAGCAGTTGCCGCACTGCACGCATTCACCTTCGATGTGCTCCGGCACTTGTTTCACCTGGCCAGCCACGTCCCGGAAGTAATGCAGTGCAGGGCCCTGCCGCAGCGCCTGAATATGGGTCAGCGTTTTGCGCATGGTGGTCCGGTAGCGGAGCAGGTATCGCCGCCGCCAAAACACCAGGCTGGCCACGACCGGAGCCACCGGAACGCTGAGATACGCGCAGCCAATCAACGCATGGGTGGCCCAGTGGGCAAGTCGGTGTCGCAAGGCAGGCTCCGGTAGCAAGTTTCGCAGCATGCTAGGGACGGATTGCGGCAAATCCATGACACGGCTGCGTCACGAGGGCGTGTCACGCAGGCTTCATAACCCACGGGCAGCATGCGCAGCTTTACTCTCCGCATCGCCATGCCGAACTCCAGCCGCCCCATGCCCCGAGCGTTCTACTTGTTGTTGGGTGTTCAATTTCTCTCCACCCTTGCGGACAACGCGTTTTTGATTGTGGCGATCGCCCGGGTGATGGAGTTGGCAGAGGCGGATTGGCGGATACCGATGCTCAAAATCGGGTTCACCGTGTTCTATGTGGTGTTGGCACCGTTTGTGGGGCCTGCGTCAGATGCATTCCGCAAGGGGCGGGTGATGGTGTTGTCCAACGCGTTTAAGGTCATCGCCATGTTGCTATTGCTGCAGGGGGTGGATCCTCTGCTGGCCATTGCCGTAGCGGGGTGGGGCGCCGCCCTCTATGCGCCAGCGAAATACGGGCTGATGACCGAGTTGCTGCCGCCTGCAGCACTGGTGCGGGCGAATGGATTTTTTGAAGGAGCCACGGTGTGTGCCGTTATCTTGGGCACGGTTCTGGGTGGGCTTTTGATCAGCCCTCTATTGCTGACCTGGCAGCCCGCTGAGGGCAGTGCTTATGCGGGTGGCATGGGGGTCTTGCTGCTGTTGAATAGCATTGCCATGGTGGTGTGCCTCTGGATCCCCGATAGCGGTGCCCGCTACGACGCCCATTCGATTCACCCGCGTACGTTGGTGCTGCGGTTCTGGCGCGAAAACCTGGTGCTCTGGCGCGACAAGGTCGGGGGCATGTCCATGGCGGTGACCACCTTGTTGTGGGGCGTCGGCGCGACGCTGCAACTCGTGGTGTTGCGTTGGGCGCATGAGGCGTTTGGCCTGCCGTTGGATCAAGCGGCCTACCTGCAGGGGGTAACCGCTCTGGGTGTCGTGGTCGGCGCCATGGCTGCGAGCCGATTTGTGGTGCTGGAACGTGCTGTCCATCTGCTACCGCTGGGGCTGTTGCTGGGTGTTGTGATACCGATGATGTTGTGGGTGCAGTCGATTTATGCCGCCGCGGTGCTGATGATCGTGGTGGGCGCCATGGCGGGGTTTTTTGTGGTCCCCATGAATGCGCTGCTGCAGCATCGGGGTTACACCTTGCTCACAGCGGGGCGCTCGATTGCGGTGCAGGGTTTTAATGAAAACGCAGGCATGTTGGTCATGCTGATGGTCTATGCCGGTGTTACTGCGCTCAACCTGCCTTTGCACACCTTGATATGGGGCTTTGGCGTCATGGTGGTTGTGGGGATGGCGCTGGTGTGTGGGCTTTACCGCGGGCAATGGTGGCCGCTGCGGGTGGCGTGAGCGACGCCAAACTGTCAAAAAACCATCATCAAGCTGTTATGTGGGGTGCCTAGTCTCGGGTGTGTGAAAACCTCCGACGACCTCCTCATCGAGTCCTTCGCTCCGCAGCTTTCCAGTTTGCGGATTGCCGTCGTGACAGAAACCTTCCCCCCTGAAGTCAATGGCGTGGCCATGACGCTGGGGTGGCTTGTCAACGGCATGCTGCAAAAGGGCCACTCGGTGCAGGTGGTGCGACCGCGTCAGCCGCGCGAGCAGGCCATCTTGCAGCACGAGGGGCTGGACGAGGTGCTATCCAAAGGCGTGCCTTTGCCTGCATACGGCGAGCTGCGATTTGGCATGCCCTCCAAAAGCCGCCTGCTCAAACTCTGGGGGGAGCGCCGGCCCGACATCGTGCACGTGGTCACCGAGGGCCCGCTGGGCTGGTCCGCGGTAGCGGCAGCGCGCAAGTTGCAGCTGCCGATCACCAGCTCGTTTCACACCAATTTTCAGAGCTATTCGCAGCACTACGGCATTGGCCTCTTGAAGACGCCGATCGAGTCTTACCTGCGCAAACTGCACAACCGCACCCAAGCCACCATGGTGCCCACCCGCAGCCTGGTGCAAGACTTGACCGCACGAGGCTACGAGAACGTGACCTTGCTGTCCCGCGGCGTTGCGCTGGAGCAGTTCGGCCCGCAACACCGGTCTGATGTGCTGCGCCGCCAATGGGGCGTGCAGGGCGATGAGCCGGTCATCCTGCTGGTGGGGCGCCTGGCCAAAGAGAAAAACGTGGGGCTGGTGGTGGCCGCGTTCCGCGCCATCAAGGCCCGTGTGCCGGATGTGAAGTTGGTGTTTGTGGGCGATGGCCCTCTGCGCAAGGCGCTGACCGAGGCGTGCCCGGAAGCCACCTTTGCCGGTGTGCAAAAGGGCGGCGACCTTGCGGCGCACTATGCCTCGGCCGACCTGTTTTTGTTCCCCAGCATGACCGAGACCTATGGCAACGTGGTGCCAGAGGCATTGGCCAGCGGGCTGGCGGTGGTGTCGTACGACTGTGCCGCAGCGCTGGAGTTGATTGAAAGCGGTGACAACGGGGTGCTGGTGCCTGCAGGCGACGACGTGTCTTTCGTCAATGCCGCAGTGCAACTGGCGGTGGACCCTGAACGCATCGCCCGCTTGCGCGCCGCGGCAGCCAAGGCCGTGGCCGACCGCAGCTGGGATGCGGTGGCCGATACGTTTTTGCACACTTTGCGCTCGGTGCTGGAGCGCCACGGGCGGCCGTTTGCTTCCGTCCCCGCGAGCAGGGCGAACGCCTCAGGATTGCCAGCGAAGGAGCGGCTGGCCCATTCGCACGCGCGACCCTTGCTCTAGGCCCGCATCGAGCACAAAGCCTTTGGGCGCCAGCACGATCACGGTGGAGCCATGCTGAAACCAGCCCATTTCCTGCCCGCGCTC
>DAINNP010000206.1:0-4535 GCA_036735785.1 Rhodoferax sp.
CGCGGTGTGCGCGGCATGATGCTCGACGACGGCCAAAGCGTGATCGCCATGCTGGTCGCCGAAGACGAGCAGCAAAGTGTGTTGACCGCCACCGAAAACGGCTACGGCAAGCGCACCAACATCACCGAATACACCCGCCATGGCCGAGGCACCAAGGGCATGATTGCGATCCAGCAATCCGAGCGTAACGGCAAGGTCGTAGCGGCCACTTTGGTACACGCCGACGACGAAATCATGCTGATCACCGACAAGGGTGTGCTGGTGCGCACCCGGGTCAGCGAGATCCGCGAAATGGGTCGTGCGACCCAGGGCGTGACCCTGATTGGACTGGACGAAGGCTCCAAGCTGAGCGGACTGCAACGCATCGTGGAAAACGACGCCAACCCATCGGACGCCCCCGAAGCAGCAGAGGGCTCGGACGATGCAGCAGACGGTACAAACGGAGACACACCCGCCGCCGAGTAACTATCATTTTGATAGCTAACCACGCACGTTTTATATGCGCCAGAGCCCGATTTGATTGATAAGCCACTAATGCAACGCCCTTACAACTTTTCGGCCGGACCGGCCGCCATGCCGGCTGAAGTGCTGGAACAAGCCGCCGCCGAAATGCTGAATTGGCCCGATGCCCAAGGCCGCTTGAGTGGCATGGGTGTCATGGAAATGAGCCACCGTGGCAAAGAGTTCCTGAGCATTTACGAAGCTGCTGAAGCGGATCTGCGCGAGCTGCTCGCGGTGCCGGCCAACTTCAAGATCCTGTTCATGCAAGGCGGTGGATTGGCCGAAAACGCGATCGTGCCGCTGAACTTGAGCGGGCTGCGCGCCGGCAATGGCCAAGGCGCTGCCGACTTTGTGTTGACAGGCAGTTGGAGCGAAAAATCGCTCAAGGAAGCCGGCAAGTACTGCAGCAACCACATCGCGGCCAGCAGCAAGGCGGATGGGTTTACTGCCATACCACCTGCCGCAAGCTGGGAGTTGCGCGACGAGGCCAGCTATGTGCACATCTGCAGCAACGAAACCATCCACGGCATCGAATTCCAGAGCCTGCCTGATTTGAAGGCGCTGGGCTCCAAGGCAGAACTGGTGATTGACTTCTCTTCCCATGTCGCGTCGCGCCCGGTGGACTGGAGCCGCGTGGGTCTGGCGTTTGGAGGTGCCCAAAAGAACCTTGGCCCCGCCGGCCTGACCTTGGTGGTGGTGCGCGAAGACCTGCTGGGCCATGCCTTGTCGATCTGCCCCAGTGCGTTTGACTACAAAACCGTGGCCGACAACGGCTCGATGTACAACACCCCGCCCACCTATTCGATCTACATCGCCGGGTTGGTTTTTAAGTGGCTCAAGCGCCAAGGGGGCGTGGCCGCCATGGAGGCCCGCAACATCGCCAAAGCCGAGTTGCTGTACGGCGCGATTGACGCGACCGGCTTCTACATGAACGGCGTGGCGCGTAATGCGCGGTCCCGCATGAACGTGCCCTTCTTTTTGCGCAACGAAGGCCTGAACGAGGCCTTCCTGGCAGGCGCCAAAGAAGCCGGCCTTTTGCAACTCAAGGGGCACAAGTCGGTCGGTGGCATGCGGGCCAGCATTTACAACGCGATTCCGCTCGAGGGCGTGCAGGCACTCGTCCAGTACATGCAAGAGTTTGAACGCACCCACGGCTGAGGCGCACGATGGCACGAACACTCCCTGAACTCCGCGTCCTGATTGACGCCCTGGACATCGAGCTCCTCACCCTGCTGAACCGCCGTGCGGCCTTGGCCAACGAGGTGGGCGAAGTCAAAAAGGTGGAAGGCTCTGCGGTGTTCCGCCCCGAGCGTGAAGCCCAGGTTATTCAGACCTTGCAATCCGCCAACGACGGCGCGCTTAAGAACAGCAGCGTCGCGGTGATTTGGCGCGAAATCATGTCGGCCTGCCGGGCGCTGGAAGCACCGCAGCGCGTGGCCTACTTGGGCCCCAAAGGCACCTTCAGTGAAGAGGCCGCCCTGCGCTTTTTCGGCTCCAGCATCACCCACGTACCCTGTGCCAACTTTGACGAGGTGTTCCACGCCGCCACCGCGGGTTCTGCCGAGTTTGGCGTGGTGCCGGTGGAAAACAGCACCGAGGGCGTCGTGACCCGCTCGCTGGATCTGCTGCTGAACTCGCCGCTGCACATCGTGGGCGAAATCAGCCTGCTGGTGCGCCACCACCTGCTGCGCACCACTGCCTCGCTGGAGGGCATTGAAGTGGTGCTCGCGCACCCCCAAGCCTTGGCCCAATGCCAGCAATGGCTGAGCACCCACCTACCCCATGCGGAACGCCGTGCGGTGTCTAGCAATGCCGAGGGTGCTCGCCTGGCTGCCACCAACCCCGCTTGGGCGGGCATCGCGAGTGAGCGGGCAGGCTCCGAATTCGGCCTGCACACCGCCGCACACGCCATTCAAGACGAGGCCTTCAACCGAACCCGCTTTGTGGTGGTGTGCCTGCCCAGCGTGTTGCCCGCGCCGCAGGCCTCCGGCAAAGACTGCACCAGCTTGGTGGTATCAGTGCCTAACAAGCCGGGCGCAGTGCACGACATGTTGGTGCCGCTCAAGCAGCATGGTGTTTCCATGACCCGGTTCGAGTCCCGTCCGGCCCGCAGCGGCCAGTGGGAGTATTACTTCTACATTGATTTGCAGGGTCACCCATCGCAGCCCCATGTGACTGCTGCGCTGAAAGACCTTGCCGGACTTTGCGCTTTTTACAAGGTGCTGGGCACCTACCCCTTGGCAGACTGAGCTGACTGCAGGACACCATTTATGTTTGAACAACTCGGTCTGATTGGTTGCGGTTTGATGGGCGGCTCGTTCGCCCTGGCGTTGAAGCGGGCCGGACTCGTCAAACGGGTGGTGGGCTACAGCAAATCCCCCTCCACCACCGAACGTGCGCGCCAGTTGGGCGTGATCGACATCGAAGCGCCCTCGGCTCTGCTGGCCGTGTCCGGTGCCGACATTGTGCTGATTGCGGTCCCCGTGTCGGCCACCGAGTCGACCTTCAAGGCCATCAAGCACCTGGTCACCCCCAACATGCTGATCATGGATGTGGGCTCCACCAAACGCGATGTGATCGATGCCGGCCGCCGCGGCTTGCGCGAGCACATCGGCTCGTTCGTGCCGGCCCACCCGATTGCCGGCAAAGAGCTCGCCGGCGTGGAGCATGCCGACCCCGACCTGTACGCCGGCAAGCAAATCATTCTGACCCCCATCGAACGCACACTGACCACGCAACTGCAAAAGGCGGTGGATGTCTGGTCTGCACTGGGATGCAGGGTTTTGAAGATGTCTCCCGAACAGCACGACGCTGCGTTTGCCGCTGTGAGCCACTTGCCCCACCTGATTGCATTTGCCTTGATGAACGGCATCCAAGGACAGCCGCAGGGCAAAGACTATTTATCCTTGGCCGGGCCCGGCTTTCGCGACTTCACCCGCATTGCGGCCAGCGATCCCAAAATCTGGCGTGACATCATGATCTCCAACCGCGAAGAGTTGCTCGAACAAAGCAAAATCTTCCAACGCACACTCCAGGCCATGGAGTTGATGATCTCCAGCGGTAATGCCGATGCACTGGAGGGGCTGATTGAACAAGCCAGCCACACACGCGCCAACTGGACCATGGCCACCAAGCTCAACAAATAATGTTCTCTACCGTTTTCCTCGACCTGCCCCCCTTGGTCCATGCCGCCGGCGCGGTCACCCTCCCCGGCTCGAAAAGTATCTCTAATCGCGTGCTGCTGCTCGCCGCCATGAGTGAGGGCACCACCACGATTCACGACCTGCTGGACTCAGACGACACCCGCGTGATGCTGATCGCCCTGCGCACTCTCGGGTGCCTGGTGGAAGAGTCGGGCACCACCGTGCGCATCACCGGACTGGCAGGCAAACTGCCCAATGGCTCCGCCAAACTTTTCTTGGGCAATGCCGGTACCGCCATGCGGCCATTGACCGCTGCTCTGGCGGTGGTCGGCGGCGACTTTGAACTCAGCGGCGTGCCGCGCATGCACGAGCGGCCCATCGGCGATTTGGTGGACGCACTGCGCCAACTGGGCTGCGCCATCGACTATTTGGGCAACGACGGTTATCCACCGCTCAAGCTAGGCAAGCCTGCACTGAAGCTTGACGCGCCTATCAAGGTGCGCGGCGATGTGTCCAGCCAGTTTTTGACCGCCCTCTTGATGGCCCTCCCCTTGGTGGCCACCAAAGACATCGTGATTGAAGTGGTGGGCGAGCTGATTTCCCGCCCCTATATCGAGATCACCTTGAACCTGCTGGCGCGCTTTGGCGTGCAGGTCCAACGTGACGAATGGCAGCGCTTCACTATTCCTGCCGGCGCCAAGCTGCGCTCCCCCGGAGACATCCATGTCGAGGCAGACGCCTCTAGCGCTAGCTATTTCATAGCACTAGGCGCAATATCCACGGCGGCTGACGGCCAAAATGGCATCAAGGTGCAAGGCGTCGGAGCCGACTCCATTCAGGGCGATATCCGCTTCATGGAAGCCGCCCAAGCCATGGGCGCAAAAATCGACA
>DAINNP010000207.1:0-4468 GCA_036735785.1 Rhodoferax sp.
CTCAAAATCTGCGCCAACATGGCCGTGGGCTTTAACAACTTCGATGTGCCGGCCATGACGGCCAGCGGCGTGCAGGGCACCAATGCACCGGACGTGCTGACCGAGACCACCGCCGACTTCGGCTTCGCGCTGATGATGGCTACCGCCCGCCGCATGGCTGAGAGCGAGCACTTTTTGCGTGCCGGTTTGTGGAAGCGCTGGAGCTACGACATGTTTTGCGGCAGCGACATCCATGGCGCCACACTCGGCATTCTGGGCATGGGACGCATCGGGCAGGGCATAGCGCGGCGCGGTTTCCATGGCTTCGGCATGAAGGTGATCTATCACAACCGCAGCCGCCTCGATGCGGGGCTGGAAGCGGCGTGTGGCGCGCAGTATGTAGACAAAGCGACGCTGCTCGCACAAGCCGACCATCTGGTGCTGGTGGTGCCGTACTCGGCGGAGTCGCACCACACCATCGGTGCTGCGGAGTTGGCGCTCATGAAGCCCACCGCCACCCTGACCAACATTGCGCGCGGCGGCATTGTGGACGATGCAGCGCTGGCCCATGCCCTGCGCAGCGGGCAGATTGCCGCGGCCGGGCTGGACGTGTTTGAGGGCGAACCGCAAGTGCACCCGGAGTTGCTCACCGTGCCCAACGTGGTGCTGACCCCGCATATCGCCAGCGCGACCCTGAATACGCGCCGCGCCATGGCCCAGTTGGCCGCTGACAACTTGCTGCGCTTTTTTGCGACCGGCGAGGTGCTGACCCCGGTGAACACACTGGGCGCCGTGCGGCGTTGAAGCTTGGGCGGAGGGCACGTTCAAGCAAGCGCGCATCATGCCTTGTGTTTGGGTTTGCTATTGAATTGATAGCTTCTCGCGCATATTCAATGGGCGCTAGAGGCTGAAATGATGCATAACTAGAAGGAATCTATGACGGATTGGATGGTGGTGGCTGGAGTGGTTTTAGGCCTCTTGCAACTCGTGTTGCTGGTGCTGCTGCTGTTGCGTAGCCGCGCTGGCAACGACCCGCAGGCTCGTGCCCAAGAAGCAGCCCAACTGGAGGCCCAGCGCCAGGAGCTCTTGGCCCGCCTGCAAAGCAGCAGCGAACGCGTGGAGCGCGAGCTGCGCCGCGAGGTACAAGAAAGCGCTCGCAGTGGTCGCCAAGAGCTGGCCCAAAACCTGGCCATGTTTCAAAAAAGCTTGGTGCAGCAAGCCGCCGAAGCCACCCGCACCCAGAACACGCAGATCGACGCCTTCGGCCAGCAACTCGCGTTGTTGCAAAAGACCCTGTCTGACACCCTGGCCAACCAGCTCAGTGCTCTGAGCGAATCCAACGCCCGCCGCATGGCCGAAGTGCGCCAAACCCTGGAAGCCCAACTGGCCCAGCTACAAACCACCAACTCTGCCAAGCTCGACGAGATGCGCGCCACGGTGGACGAGAAGCTGCAAACCACCTTGCAAGCCCGTTTGGGCGAGAGCTTCAAACAGGTGGCCGAGCGGCTGGAGCAGGTGCACAAAGGGCTGGGCGAAATGCAGTCGCTCGCCCAAGGCGTGGGTGACTTGAAGCACCTGCTCACCAACGTCAAAACCCGTGGCATGTTCGGCGAGGCGCAGCTGGCATCGCTCTTGGAGCAAGTGTTTGTGCCCGACCAATACGCCACGCAAGTCGCCACCCGTCCCGGCAGCAAAAACGTCGTGGATTTCGCCATCAAGCTGCCCGGCAAGTCGGACAACGGCGAGCCGCTGTGGTTGCCGATTGACGCCAAGTTCCCCAACGAAGACTATGAGCGCCTGCTCGACGCGCAGGGCAGGGCGGATGCCGCCGCTGCCGAGGCGGCAGGCAAGGCGCTGGAAATGCGCATCCGGCTGGAGGCCAAGTCGATTTCCGAGAAGTATGTGGAGCCCCCGCACACCACCGACTTCGCCATTCTGTTTTTGCCGACCGAAGGCCTGTACGCCGAAGTGCTGCGCCGCCCCGGCCTGATGGAAGTCTTGCAGCGCGAACACCGCATTACCCTGGCCGGGCCCACCACCTTGCTGGCCATGCTCAGCTCGCTGCAAATGGGCTTTCGGACGCTGGCTTTGGAAAAGCGCTCCAGCGAGGTGTGGCAGGTGCTGGGTGCTGTCAAAACCGAGTTCAGCAAGTTCGGCGATGTGCTGGCCAAGGTCAAGTCGCAAACCGAGACGGTGCTCAAAACCCTGGACAGCGCCGAAGTGCGCAGCCGCGCCATGGGGCGAGCACTCAAAAAAGTGGAGGCCTTGCCGGACACCCAGGCGCAAGCCCTGTTACCCATTGACCGCGATCTGGACCGGGATGCTGACGGTGCCGGCCTATGAGCGGCCTTCACCCTTCCGCGCCATCCGCAGCTGACCCACAGCAGGGCCCCAGGGCGCTGCTGCGCTTGATCAGCGGACACGTTTGTCTGCATGCCAGTATGGCCGGCATGCGACTGGCTGCGCCCTTGTGGGCCTTGCAGCACGGATATGGCCCCTTAGCGGTGGGTTTTTTGCTGGCTTTGTTCTCTTTGTCGCAGGTGTTTTTGGCCCTGCCCGCAGGCCGCTTTGCAGACCGCCATGGTCTGCGCAAGCCGGTGTCCCGGGCAGTGGTGGCCGCCACGATAGGCGCCAGCGCGGCGGTGGCTTTTCCTCATTTCGTCGTGCTGTGTTTTGCGGCCCTGATGATGGGTGGGGCCACCGGCGCGGCTTCGATTGCTCTGCAACGCCATGTCGGGCGTGCGGCGGCGGATGCCACCGATTTGCGCCGTGTGTTCAGCTGGCTGTCCATCGGTCCGGCGATATCCAACTTTTTGGGGCCGGTGTGTGCGGGCTTGCTGATTGACTATGCGGGTGTCTGGCTGGGCGGCAGTGCAGCAGACCGCAACGGTTTTGTGGCGGCATTTGCACTCACTGCCTTGTTGCCCTCGTTAGCGTGGCTGTGCGTGCGCTCTACCCGTGACCTGGAGCCCATCGTGCACGAGGGAGGAGTCGCACCCAGCGCGTGGCCGCTGCTCAAAGAGCCGATCATGCGCCGGCTGCTGTTGGTGAATTGGTTGCTTTCCAGTTGCTGGGATGTGCATACCTTTGTGGTGCCGGTGCTCGGCCATGAACGGGGCTACAGCGCCTCTGTGATCGGCACGATTCTGGGGGCCTTTGCGGTGGCGGCTGCGGTGGTGCGGGTCTTCTTGCCCATGTTGGCGGCCCGGCTGCGCGAGTGGGCCGTGGTTACCGCGGCCATGGTGGTGACCGCTGTGCTGTTTGCGGTCTACCCTTTGATGCCCAGCGCTTGGGCGATGGGCGTGTGCTCGGTATTGCTGGGGCTGGCGCTGGGCACGGTGCAACCCATGATCATGAGCATGCTCCACCAGATCACGCCCCATGCACTGCACGGGCAGGCAATTGCCTTGCGGCTGATGACCATCAACCTCTCCAGTGTGCTCATGCCCATGCTCTTTGGCACGGCAGGCGTGGTGGTGGGGGTGTCGGTGGTGTTCTGGACCGTGGGTGCCTTGGTGGGGCTGGGTTCACACGCAGCGTGGGGGCTGCGTGTGGGGCCTCACACCGGAAGTCCGTAGAAGTTACGGATCACGTCCCAAGCGTCTTGCGGGTCGTCGGTGTAGTGGAGCAGATTCAGGTCTTCGGGCGAGATGGCGCCTTCTTCCACCAGCACATCCATGTTGATCAGGCGTTTCCAGTAGTCGGTGCCGAACAGGATGATGGGTACCGGTTTTGCCTTCTTGGTTTGCACCAAGGTGATGACTTCAAACAACTCGTCCAGGGTGCCGAAGCCGCCGGGAAACGCCACCAGCGCTTTGGCCCGCATCATGAAGTGCATTTTGCGGGTAGCAAAGTAGTGAAACTTGAAGCTCAAGGACGGCGTCACGTAGGGGTTGGCCCGCTGCTCATGCGGCAAGGTGATGTTCAGGCCTGGGGTGAGGGCACCCATTTCGTGGGCGCCGCGGTTCGCCGCCTCCATGATGCCGGGGCCACCGCCGGTGCAAATGAACAAGCGCTGGTCTTTGGGTTTGCGGGCGCTGTGTCCGGCTACCAAGCGGGCAAACAAACGTGCGTTGTCGTAGTGCTTGGCGTTGCGCAAGTGGCGCTTGGCCACCGCGATTTGTTGGGCATCCCCCGACAATTCGGCGGCTTGAGCAAACGCCTCGGCATCTTCCGGTGACGGGAAGCGCGCACTACCAAAGACCACCACGGTGTTGTCCACGCCTTGTGCGGCTTGGTCGAGGTCGGGTTTGAGCATCTCGAGCTGGATGCGGATGCCACGGGTCTCGCGGCGTAGCAGGAATTCGGGATCGGCGAAGGCCAGGCGGTAGGCGTCCTGGTCGAGGGCGCCACCCTGGTCAGAGTGGTTTTGCAGGTCCGCCCAGGCGTTGGCGATACGGCTTTCGTTGAGGTTTTGCGTGTTTTCCATGGCTTCATTGTGCGGCAGTTTCGTGGCACTCTGAAGGCAAGAGACGTGCCGTTTTTTGCG
>DAINNP010000208.1:0-1899 GCA_036735785.1 Rhodoferax sp.
CGCAGCATTACCACCATTACCACCACGGCCACCTGAGTCGTGCAGGTGGCCGTTCCGGCTGCCACCTGGTGTACCTCCCGCAGAGCGAACCGGCCCCGGCAGCCGGGCCCGCAACTGTTCCGGAAGACACCTTATGTACCAAGACCACTTCTCCCTCTCTGCCAGCAGCCCGGCCGGCACGGCACCACCTGCAGCGCCCGCCCCCTTGCGCGTAGGTCTGCTCGGGCTGGGCACCGTGGGCAGCGGCACCTATGCGGTGCTCCAGCGCAACGCGGCCTTGATTGCCGCCCGCGCCGGCCGCCGGATCGAGGTGCGCATGGTGGCCGTGCGCAACCTGGCGCGGGCCCGCACCGTGCTGGGCGAGCAGCCGGGCACCCCGCTGCTGACCGACGACCCGCAGGCCCTGGTCTGCAGCCCCGAGGTCGATGTGGTGGTCGAGGTCATGGGCGGCACCGGGCTGGCCCGCAGCTTGGTGCTGCAAGCCATTGCCCATGGCAAACACGTGGTCACCGCCAACAAGGCCTTGCTCGCCGAGCACGGCGCCGAGATTTTTGCCGCTGCCCAAGCCCGTGGCGTGGTGGTGGCCTACGAGGGCGCGGTGGCGGTCAGCATCCCGATCATCAAGGCGCTGCGCGAAGGCCTGACCGCCAACCGCATCGAGTGGGTGGCCGGCATCATCAACGGCACCAGCAACTTCATTGTGTCGGCCATGCGTGAGCGGGGGCTGGGCTTTGCCGCCGCGCTGGCCGAGGCCCAAGCCCTGGGCTACGCCGAGGTCGACCCCGCCTTTGATGTGCAGGGCACCGATGCCGCGCACAAGCTCAGCCTGCTGGCGGCTAACGCCTTTGGCACGCTGCCGCAATACCCGCAAGTGCAGGTGCAAGGCATCACCGCGGTAGACGCGGCCGACGTCGCCTTTGCCGAGCAACTGGGCTACCGCCTCAAGCTGCTGGGCATTGCCAAGCGCCACGGCACTGGGCTGGAGCTGCGGGTGCACCCCACCTTGCTGCCTGAGAGTCATTTGCTCGCGCAGGTGCATGGCAGCATGAATGCGGTCATGGTCAAGAGCGATGCGGCGGGCATCACCTTGTATTACGGCGCCGGGGCTGGGGCCGAGCAAACCGGCTCGGCAGTGATTGCCGATCTGGTAGACCTGGCCCGCAGTGCCAGCCTCGCACCGGCGCAGCGGGTGCCCGCACTCGGCTTTGCCAGCGGAGTGCAGCCCGGCCTGCCGGTGGTGGGCGCAGACGATGTGGAGAGCGCCTTTTATGTCCGCCTGGACCTGAGCCGCCCGGACGCTACCGTGCCCCGTGTGTTGCAGCAGCTGGCCGCTGACGGCGTGCAGGTGCAGCGCATGGCACAGCACCCCCACCCCAGCGACCCCGAGTTGCGCTGCCTGGTGCTGCTAACCGCTCCGCTGGCATTGCGCACCTTGCGCCCCGCCTTGCAAGCGGTAGAGGCCTGGCCCACCGTGTGGGGCTATGCCAGCGTGCTACGGGTGGAGAGTTTGGCCTGAGTGGGCGTTTGAGTGCCAAAAAGGCTGCTAGCGCAGGCACTGATTGCGCTGACAGCTATAAAAAGAATAGCATGATCAACTCCGCAAGAAATGTCTGCTGGGCGCTTTTAGACTGGCGCTTGTGTTTAACCTCCGAGGCAAGCGCTCCATGTCCACCACGCCCACTCCGCCCGCAATCGTGCATCACTTTGTAGTGCAGCCCGATGCCATCACTGTCGTCGGCATAGAGCTGCGCACCTCCAATCTGGAGGCCATGCACACCATTCCACCGCACTGGCAGCGCTTCGGGCAAGAAGGCGTGTTGGATCGCATCGCCGGCCGGGTAGATGGGGATGTGCTGGCGGTGTACACCCACTTTGCCCACGCCGGGCGCGACAACACCG
>DAINNP010000208.1:1999-4441 GCA_036735785.1 Rhodoferax sp.
GCCCAAGGCGATATCAGTATCTCCATCGGTTTGGCACACTGAGGCCATCACCGCCCCCGTGTGTCGCCTACGCGCGCACCACCTTCGCAAGCTGCCCCACCAGCGCTGGCATCTGCTCCACCGGCACCTGCGCGTAGCCCAGCAAAAAGCCGCGCCAAGGCTGCACGCGCTGGCCCACGGCTTGGGGGCTCAGTGCGGGGGCGACTACGCCCAGTGAGAGGAGTTGCTTGCTCATGGCGGCATCGTCCGCTTCGGGGTTGCGCAGGCGCAGGGCCAGGTGCATACCGGCGGAGCCGCCGTACACATCGGCCACATCCCCCAGTTGCTGCTCCAGTGCCGCTACCAGGGCATCGCGCCGCTGGCGGTAGAGGCGGCGCATGCGCCGCAGGTGCAGGCTGAACTGGCCGCTCTGCATGAACCCGGCCAGCGCCAGCTGGTCTGCCGCCCGCCCACGTGGTGCGGTCCGAGACAAGAGCTCGCTCAGCGGCTCCACCAGCGCCGCGGGCACCACCACAAAGCCCAGGCGCAGCGCCGGAAACATGGTCTTGCTGAAGGTGCCCAGGTAGAGCACCGGCGCATCCGCCTCCAGACCCTGCATGCACGAAAGCGGCGGCCCGTCGTGGCGGAACTCGCTGTCGTAGTCGTCTTCAATGATCAGGGCCTGCGCCGCCCGCGCGTTGGCGATCAAGTCCCGCCGCCGCTGCAGGCTCAGCACGCTGCCCGTGGGGTACTGGTGTGAGGGCGTCACGTAAATCAGTTGGGGCGGGTGGCGCTGCCAGTCGGCCGCGGTGGGCGCCATGCCCTCGCTATCCACCACGATGCCTACCGGCTTGAGCTGTGCCGCCTTGAAAGCGGCCAGCGCGCCCAGGTAGCCAGGGCTCTCAATCCACACCTTGTCGCCCGCATCGGCAAAGGCCTGGGCGCACAGGTCCAGGCTGTTTTGGGTGCCATCGGTAATGAACACCTGGCGCGCATCCAGCCGCGCACCCCGTGCCACACGCAGGTGGTTAGCGATGGCTTCGCGTAGCGCAGGCTCGCCGGTGTGGGGCGCATAGTTCAGCTGCTCGGTGCGCAGGCTCTTCCAGGCACGGTCCATCAGGCGCCGCCACAGCGTGGCCGGAAACTCCTTGAGCGCGGGCACACCGGGTGCAAAGGCAGCCGGGGTCTCGGGTGCATCGCGCGTGGGCACAGCCAGTGCGCGGCGCGACAGGCCCACGCGCAGCGGTGTGGCAGCAGGCGCCGGCAGGGCCGTGCGTGCTGCGGCGCCTGCTACCACCGTGCCACGCCGGTCGGGCAATACAAAGCCCTCGGTGGCCAGCTGGTCGTAGGCGTAGAGCACCGTATTGCGCGACACGCCCAGGTCGTGGGCCAGCGTGCGTGTGGCCGGCAGGCGCGCACCGCCGCCCAGCGTGCCGCAGCGGATGGCACTGCGCAGGCACTCGTGCAACTGCCGCTGGCGCGACCAGTGCGCATGCGCCGGCACGGCGGTGTAGGTGGAGAACAGCAGTTGGTAGTCCACAGCAGGTCCTTCTATTTGTGGCACTAAAAAATAGTACGGTCGTGGATCTTAATTTAGAACCACAAAAAACTTACATTGCTTTCACCAACCGCTCACTATGAACCAACACACCATGACCGCTCCCGCCCACCAGCCTGCCCCACCCAGCGACCGCACCCGCATCCGCCGCATTGCCGAGAACGCCGACTACCACCGCAGCACCCTGCACGCCGTGCTGGACGCGGCCTATGTGTGCCACGTCGCGTTTGTGGACGACAAAGGCACCCACTGCATTCCCACCGCCTGCTGGCGCGAGGGCGAGTACCTCTACATCCACGGCTCCAACGGCGGGCGGCTCATCAAGCTGCTGGCCAAGGGCACCCAAGCCTGCGTGACCGTGACGCACATCGACGGCCTGGTGCTCGCGCGCTCGGCGTTCAACCATTCGATGAACTACCGCTCGGCCATGGTCTATGGCCAGTTTGAGAAGGTGAATGACAAAGTGGCCGCGCTGGACACCTTCATGCGCCACCTGGCCCCCGGCCGCGAGAGCCAGGCCCGCCCCGGGAACGCCAAAGAGCTGGCCGCCACCACGGTGATGCGCATCAGCCTGGCCGAGGCCGCCTGCAAAGTGCGCAGCGGTGGCCCCAATGACGACGCAGAAGATTTGAACTTGCCCGTATGGGCCGGCGTGCTGCCCCTGCGCAGCCAGCGCACAGCGCCGGTGCCCGATGCGCTCAGCAGCGCGCCTTTGCCAAGCTATGTACAGAACTGGGGTAACTAGCCCTTGACCGGGGGCTGCTTCCAACCGGTCACATTCACCGCGTAGCGTGTGGCCTTGCCCACGCCCTCAACGCGCAGCAGACCCTGGGTCAGTAAGTCGGCGAGGTCGCGCGTGGCGGTGGCTTTGGAGGTGCCGGTGATCTTGGCGTATTTGTCGGTGG
>DAINNP010000209.1:0-4438 GCA_036735785.1 Rhodoferax sp.
TGCATGCTAGCAATCCACGTGCCACGCTGTAACTAGGGGTTTGCACCATAAAACCGGCCCCAATCGGCCGTTTATCGGCCGATTGGGGCGCATCAGACCTCACGCTGGTGCATGGCGACCCAGTTTGGGGAGCAGTGCCTTCGCGCCTCAATGCGCTGGGGCGAACACCGATGTCGGCCGCGGAGCGGAAATGCCCGCGGCGCTTGTTGTGGGCTCGTTGTGCCTTAGTGCGCGTCAGAGGTGCACACCGACTGGAGCCATTCGCTGAATAGCTCGACGGCGGGGCCGGCCTCGGTGTTTTCGGGCAACACCAGGTAGTAGTGGCGTTCGCCGGGCAAGGGCGCCGGGTGGGCCAATACCAGTTCACCCCGTGCCAACTCGGCTTCAATCAATAAGCGGGGGACCAAGGCCACGCCCATGCCACAAGCGGCTGCCGACGAGGCCATGGAAAACTGCTCGTACCGCGGCCCGGCAAACGCGTTGGGCGCCTCAATGCCTTGCGCTGAAAACCAGCTTTGCCAACTGTCGGGCCGGGTGCTTTGCTGCAGGAGAGGAAGCAAAGCCACTTCTGCCGCACTTAAAGCCTTGCGACCCCGCAACCATGCAGGGCTACATACCGCAACCACCTGCTCCTGCAGGAGCGGGTAGCAACGTGTACCGGCCCAATGTTTGATTTGCAATTCAGTACAGGCAAAGAT
Organism: Rhodoferax sp.; assembly: GCA_036735785.1. GTDB lineage: Bacteria > Pseudomonadota > Gammaproteobacteria > Burkholderiales > Burkholderiaceae_C > Allorhodoferax. The sequence continues at coordinate 699 of DAINNP010000209.1, forward strand.
GGCGGCATCGAACGTCGTGTCGTTGAACAAAAACGGACGTGTGCGGGTTTCGATATGAACGACCGTGTTGGCGTGTTGGGCATGAAAGTCGGGCAGGCGCGGCAAGAGCCAACGCGCTGCAAAAGTGGGCACGCTGGCCAACTGCACCGCGCCACCATGGCCGCGTGTGGACATGAGGTCCAGTGTGTCTTGCTCCAGCCCGCGCAGCCACGATGCGACCTGCGTGGCATAGCGCGTACCCGCAGGGGTCAGCGCCACACCATGCCGTGTGCGGCGGAACAGTGCCATGCCCACCAACTCTTCGAGCGTGGTGATCTGCCGCGAAATGGCGCTTTGGGTGAGCGACAACTCTTGCGCTGCGCGGGTGAAGCTCTCGTGGCGCGCCGCTGCCTCGAAACACAGCAGGGCCTGGGTGGCGGGTATTTTTCGTCGCATGGGGGGCTTAAATCGCTGGATTCCGTAGGACCGTCAGGTCTCTGACATGTTGGGCAGCTTTGCGAGCGGCAATTAGTCGTTCCTCTTCCAGAGTGGCGAACACCAACACTTCGTCACGCCCGGCTTGTGCGAGGGGCGCACCATCAGGCCCGGCCACCACACTCAAACCACCGTACTGCAGTGCGCCCTCGGGGCCGGTGAAGTTGGCATAGGCCACAAACAACTGGTTCTCATAAGCGCGCACCGGCACCAGCGAGCGGGCCACGAAGTCGTAGTCCGCCATGTTGGCCGTCGGCACCACAATCAGGTCTGCGCCTGCAAGCGCGAGTGCGCGGGTGGCTTCGGGAAACTCCACGTCGTAGCAAATCAGCATGCCAACCTTCCAGCCATGGAAGTCGAAGGTCCGGGCGCTTTGCGCTTCGGCGGCAAACTGGCTGCGGTCGAGATCGCCGAACAAATAGGCCTTGCGGTAGTTCAGGCAGCGCCGGCCTGACGCATCGATCCATTGGGCTGCGTTGAATACCCGGTCGTCCGCGCCGCGCTCGGGGTAGCCGTACACCACCGCCAATTGGTGGCGCTGCGCAATGGCGGCCACGGCGTTGGCCCAGGTTCCGTCCGCCGCTTGGGCCAGGGTCTGCACAGCCGGCGCACCAATGGCGTAACCCGTGATGAACATCTCCGGGCACACCAAAAGTTGTGCTCCTGCACTGGCGGCCTCGCGGGCTGCAGCTTCCAGCCGCTCCAGATTGCCCGGCACATCCAGCGGAGCGGGGGCACATTGCCATAGTGCCAATTTCAGAGGTGCGCGCATGGCAGTCATTCGGGGAGCGCAATCGGGCCCAAGGTGTCAAACACATCACCAGGGCCGGGGTTGGCGGCATGGGTGTGACCGCCCAGATGTTGCACGATGCCCCACACCGCGTTCAAAGATGTCTGCACCGCCCCCTCTACCCATGCGGGTGTCCAGGAAACGTCATCCCCTGCAATGAAGATGCCGCGTTGCTGCTGCGGCAACCCGTCTTGCTTGAAGTGGGCGTACATGCGCTGGTTGTAGCGGTAGTGTCCCGGCAATGCGCCCTTGAAGGCGCCCAGAAAGTAGGGGTCCGCCTCCCACGACACGCAAATCGGGTCGCCGATGATGTGGCTGGCAATGTCCACCTTGGGGTAGATCTTCTTGAGGGCCTGCAGGGCCAGCTTGACGCGTTTCTCCGCGGTCTGGGGCAGCATCTTGAGGGCGTCGCCCATCCAGGCATAAGACAGACAAATCACGGCAGGTTTGTCTGGCCCATTGTCAAACAGGTAGGTGCCGCGGGTCAGCCTGTCGGTGAGGGTCATGCTCATCACATCGCGACCGGTTTCCGGGTCTTTGTCTTTCCAGAATGGCCGGTCCACCATCACAAAGGTTTTGCTGGATTGCATATAGCGTGTGCGGTCCAGCGCCATCCACATCTTGTGCGAGAACAGAGACTCTTCGACCGCAATCTGGGTGGTGAGCAGCCAGCTCTGGCAGGTCGTCAGCACCGCGTTGTAGTGGCGCGTGTCGCCCCAGGTGTCGGTGACGGCGAGTCGGCCATCCGCGGCGCGGGCAATCGCCGCTACCCCCGCACGGGTCGCGCCGCTGTGCAGGCTTTGCAAGGTAGTGCCTGCCGGCCAGTGCACCAGTTGGGTTGGGGCGTGGCGCCACAGGCCATGAGGCACTTGGTCGGCCCCGCCCACGATGAGGCGCTGGTGGTCGTCGCAGTTGGTCAGGACCACCCGCAGGATCTCCAGCATGGAATTGGGGAAGTCCGAATCCCAACCGCCGGTGCCAAAACCCACCTGACCGAAGATTTCCCGGTGATGGAAGGACAGCTTGGCAAACGCCTTGGAGTTGGCGATGAAGTCATAAAACGTGCGGTCGTCCCAAAGCGGCACCAGCGCATTCCACATGCGTTTGAGTGTGGGCACATCGCGGTTGCGGATCGCGTTTTGCATGTCGCTGAAGCGGGCATCGTCCTCTAGTGCCTGGGCCCAGGCGTCCGCCACCTCTTTAAAGATCGGGGGCAGGTCTTGCAGGCTGCGCGCGTAATGGGTGTTGCCCTCCAGGTCGATGACCGTGCTGCCCGAGGCGGGCGTCAAGGGGTTGGGGAAGTCCCGGGTCTCCAGGCCCAGCAGGTGAACGTAGTGGTAGAACGCGGTGCCCGAGACCGGAAAGCGCATGCCGCCTAGTTCCGCCACTACGTCCTGCGTACCTTCAAATACTTGCGAACGCAGCCGACCGCCCATCTTGGACGCCTCGTAAATCACCGGCTTGAGGCCCAGCTTCATCAGTTCGTAGGCGGCGACCATGCCGGCCATGCCGGCACCGACGATGGCCACCTCTTCACCGAGCCGATGTGCGGGTAGCTGGCCCAGCCCCTCGGGGTGGGCGATCCAGTCGTCAAATGCGAAAGGAAAATCCGGGCCAAAGATGGTGACCGGCTTGCGCACATCAGGTGCTGTTGTCGTGGTGTTGCTCATGGAATTGCTCTCCAAATTGGCGCGCACTATGTCATAGGTATGCATCATGCGCAATACATCCACGTCAAAGCGTCAAAAATCGGGTTTTTTCGGATTTAAAAATGAGTTAAATGCATGCCTGTGTGCAAAACGCTTGCTTGCACAGGCAGGGTGCAGGGGCTACGATCCCGCCATTCCTTTCATTTGCCGGAGCACTCCATGAGCCACGCCGCCTTCAATTGGCAAGACCCTTTTTTGCTGGACAGCCAACTCTCTGATGACGAGCGCATGGTGCGCGATGCCGCCGCCGCGTACTGCCAGGACAAGTTGCTCCCCCGCGTGACCCAAGCCTTCCGGGACGGCAGCACCGACCCCGCCATCTTTCGCGAAATGGGTGAGTTGGGCCTCTTGGGCCCCACGATTCCCGAGCAATACGGCGGCCCCGGCCTGAACTACGTGGCCTATGGCCTGATCGCCCGTGAAGTCGAGCGGGTCGATAGCGGCTACCGCAGCATGATGAGCGTGCAGTCCTCGTTGGTCATGGTGCCTATCTTCGAATTCGGCACCGAGGCCCAGCGCCAGAAGTACCTGCCCAAGCTGGCCACCGGCGAGTGGATCGGTTGTTTCGGCCTGACCGAACCCGACCACGGTTCCGACCCCCAGAGCATGGCGACCCGCGCCCAAAAGGTGCCCGGCGGCTACAAGCTCAGCGGCAGCAAGATGTGGATCAGCAACAGCCCGATTGCCGACGTGTTCGTGGTGTGGGCCAAAGAGGTCAGCGAGGCCGGTGCGGTCGGGCCTATTCGTGGCTTTGTGCTGGAAAAAGG
>DAINNP010000210.1:0-4413 GCA_036735785.1 Rhodoferax sp.
GCGCTGGACATCAGCCGCCGCACGGTGGCCAAGATCCGGCAAAACCTGTTCTGGGCCTTTGCCTACAACGCGGCCGGCATTCCGTTGGCAGCGCTCGGCTACTTGAGCCCGGTGGTGGCGGGTGCTGCCATGGCGCTGAGCTCGGTGAGCGTGATGACCAATGCGCTGTTGCTCAAGCGCTGGACGCCCGAGAAGGGCGGCAAGTAGGCCGCTGAATAGTAGTAAAAAGTGCCTCTGGCGCTCATGGAATGTGCGCAGTTAGCTCCTAAAATGTGAGCAAACTCCAAGGCGCCCATGCAATCCCTGCTGCTCACCACCGGCCTCTATGTGCTCACCGCGATCGCCGAGATCGTGGGGTGCTACCTGCCTTGGCTGTGGTTGCAGCAGCGTGCACCGGTGTGGGTGCTGCTGCCGGCGGCAGCGTCATTGGCCTTGTTTGTGTGGCTGCTCACCCTGCACCCCGCTGCCAGCGGCCGGGTGTATGCGGCCTATGGCGGTGTGTACATCGCTACCGCGCTGGTGTGGCTCTGGTGGGTGGATGGCATTGCGCCGACCCGCTGGGATCTGCTGGGCGCCGGCCTCGCGCTGGCGGGCATGGCGGTGATTGTGTTAGCGCCGCGCGCGCCGGTATGACGTAGGTCAAGACACGGCTCCGCCCCTTGTGGGATTCTTGCAGCGCCGCAGCAGTTGGAAATGGCGGGCAACACAGGGGTTTTGCCTCGGATTGCCGCTTGTAGCCCGCCGTAGACTCTGAAAGAATGGCTGAACACGCACGATCGGCACACCCGAGGAACACCACATGACCATGATGACAATGATGCGCCAATTCACGATCCGGCTGCGCATGCTGGGTGCCATTGCCATGGTGTTGGCGCTGCTCAGCCTGTTGGGCTTGGGGGGCCTGTGGGGCATGGGGCAGATCAAAGACCAGAGCGATGATTTTCTGCACCACTCGTTTGCAGAAGTGCAGCACCTGTCTCACCTGCGTGGCGCGCTCGCCATGGTGCGCATGGCAGAGAAAGACATGATCATTGAGTACGAGCGCCCCAACGAGGTGGAGAAAGCCTATACCCGCTGGAAGCAGAACCTCGCAGAGACCGAGAAAGTCGCCAATGGATTCCTCGAGGGCGAGGAAGACCCGGACAACGTGGTGGTGCGTGAGCTGATTTTGCGCTTGCAAAACTATGCCAAGTTGTTTGAACCTATCACCGTGCAGCTCAAGAGCAGTGGCTATGAATCTGCCACCACCGCCAACCGCATGAGCCAAAAGGCACTGGCCGAGTTCCTGGTGATTGATAAGCAAGTGGCGGAGCTGGAGCTGATCCTGAACCGGGAGGTCGAAGAGTCGGTGCAAGATCAGCAAAAAGTGGCCGAGGTGGTGCGCTGGGTCTTTATTGCGGCACTGGCAGTGGCATCGCTGGTGGTGGTGCCCCTGACCATTTTGAACATGAACTCGATTTGCCAACCCTTGGAGCAAGCCCGGTTGCTGGCCCAGGCGATTGCCGGGGGGGATTTGTCGCAACGGGTGGTGGTGCATGGCAAAGACGAGGTGGCCGATTTGCAGCGCACCCAACAGGCGATGCAAGACGGCCTGAGCGCCCTGGTTTCGCAGGTGCGCAATGCGAGCGAGAGTGTGGCCACGGCCAGCCAGGAAATTGCCTCCGGCAACCAGGATCTGTCGGTTCGCACCGAAAAGTCTGCCAGCAGCGTGCAAGACACCGTGGGCTCTCTGGCAGAGCTGACCGAAAACGTGCAGCAAACTGCCCACGCGGCACAGACAGCGCGCCAGTTGTCCGACTCGGCTTACAAGCTGGCAGCCCGTGGCGGCCAGGTTGTGACCCAGGCGGTGGGCAGCATGCACGAGATTGCCGCCAGCAGCAGCAAGATCAATGACATCGTCGGGCTGATTGATTCGATCGCCTTCCAGACCAACATCCTGGCGCTCAACGCGGCGGTGGAAGCCGCCCGCGCCGGTGAGCAGGGCCGGGGCTTTGCGGTGGTGGCGTCTGAAGTGCGGATGCTGGCCAAGCGCTCCGCCGCAGCGGCCCAGGAAATCAAGGGCCTGGTCAGCACCAGCGTGCACGCGGTGGATGGCGGGGTCAAGCTGGTGGAAGAGGCCGGTGCCGCCATGAAAGAAATGGTGGACGGCGTGCAGCGCGTGGGCGAAATCATTGGCGAAATTTCGTCGTCTTCCACCGAGCAGTCCAGCGGTATTGCGCAGGTCAATCAATCGGTCGGCTTGATCGACCAGGCGACCCAGCAAAACGCCGCCTTGGTGGAGCAGAGCGCTGCCGCAGCCCAGGGCTTGCGCGAGCAGGCCGATGCCTTGGCACAGGTGGTGCGCCAGTTCCGCTTGCAGGGCAGCGCCGCCTGATGGCGGGCGCGGACCGACCCTTAGCCACCCCTGCAGCGATCTCTTTTCAAGGCTGGTGCCTCGCGCTGGCTTTGTCTTTGGGGGCTGCTGTTTCTCTGGGGATCACCCGTTTTGCCTATGGCCTGCTTTTGCCGGCTATGCGCACCGATCTGGGCTGGAGCTACACCCTGGCTGGCGCCATGAACACGGCCAACGCACTGGGCTACTTGATCGGGGCGCTGTGGGCGCCCCGTTTGCTGCGCACCCGAGGCCCGGGCGAGGTGCTGTGGCGGGGCGCGGTGCTGGCCTCGGTGTTCATGGGCCTGAGCGGGTTTTTTACAGATACCACGGCCTTGCTGGCGCAGCGCTTGTTGGCCGGTGTGGCGAGTGCGCTGGTGTTTGTGGCCGGTGGTTTGCTCGCAGCCCGCTTGGGCGCACGTTTTCCGCGCCATAACGGTTTGCTGCTCGGCATGTATTACGGGGGCACCGGCGTGGGCATTGTGTTGAGTGCCCTGATGGTGCCTTGGCTGTTAGAGGCATTTGCCGCGCAACCGCATGGCTGGCAGTGGTCGTGGTGGGCCCTGGCCTTGGCTTGCGCGGTGGGCACTGCCGTGTTGGTGTGGCCGGCGCGGGTGATGTCGCGCTGGGCGCTGCCGGGCGCACCTGCGGGTGCGGGCGGGCCGCAGCAGTTTCACTGGAGAGATTTCCGCTTTGGCCTGGCCGGGTATACGTTTTTTGGTGTGGGCTATATCGGCTACATGACGTTTGTGGTGGCGCTCCTGCGATCCCAGGGCACATCGGCTGCGGCGGTGACGGTGTTTTATGCGCTCTTGGGTGCGGCGGTGATTGCTTCCAGTCGCATTTGGGCGGGTCTGCTCGACAAGCACCAGGACGGCCGGCCTTTGGCGACACTCAATACCTTGTTGGGTGTGGCCATTGTTTTGCCGGCGCTCACCCAGTGGTGGCCGGCGTTGCTGGCATCGGGGCTATTGTTTGGCGCGGTGTTTTTGTCGGTGGTGGCGTCTACCACCGCCTTGGTGCGGCACAACTTGCCGCCGACCGCGTGGGCAGCGGGTATCAGTGCGTTCACCACGGTGTTTGCGGCCGGTCAGATTGTGGGCCCCACGGTGGTCGGTTGGATCGCAGACGGCCCCGGTGGCTTGGCGCGGGGGCTGGTGTTTTCGGCCGCTGCTTTGTGGGTGGGGGCGGCGCTGGCTATACGTCAAAAAGCACTGCAGCGCTTTTAGTAACTGCGCCTGTTGCTACTATTTGCATAGCAAAAAGGGCCCGTAAGGGCCCTTGGTTTTTGGAGCACGCTGCGTTTTACTTCAGCAAGCCTTCTGCACGCATGGCGGCTTGTACGCCGGGGCGCTCGCCAACGCGGGCCCGGTAGGCCAACAGGTTGGCAAAAGTGCTGATGTCTACCTTCACCAGACGGGCCCAGTTGGTCACGGTGAACAGGTAGGCGTCGGCCACGCTGAAGGTTGTGCCTAGCAGGTAGTCTTTGCCGGCCAGCTCGCCGTCCACCCATGCCAAGCGCTTGGCGAGGGTTTGTTTGGCTTGCTCTTTGCCTTCGAGGGGCGCTGCCGGGTTGAACAGGGGGCTGAAGTTCTTGTGCAGCTCGGTGCCAATAAAGGTGAGCCACTGCTGCAGCTGATAGCGCTCAAAGGAGCCGTTGGCCGGGGCGAGGTGTTTCTCGGGCACCAGGTCTGCCAGGTATTGCACGATGGCCGGCGTTTCATGCAGGCTGCGGCCGTCTTGCAGCACTAAAAATGGCACATAGCCCAGCGGGTTGATCGTGTAGAAGTCGGTGCCGTCGGGCAATTGGTGGGTCTTGGTGGGCGCGGAAATGGCTTCAAACGCCAAGCCGGCTTCGTGCATCACGATATGGGGTGCCAGCGAGCAGGCGCCCTGGGAGTAGTACAGCTTCATGGTGGGCCTTAAGTGGGTGAAGGCAGCATGCTAGCGGACATGGGCTGCACGGATGCTTTGCACGGCCTTTTCCGCAATCATGATGGTGGGCGCGTTGGTGTTGCCGGTCACCAGGTCGGGCATGATGG
>DAINNP010000211.1:0-4339 GCA_036735785.1 Rhodoferax sp.
GGCTGGCGCAGTGCGCTGGCTGCCAAAGCCTTGCAAGACATGGGCATGAGCAATGTGGCCCACATCGACGGCGGTTGGGGCGAATGGGTGAAGGCCGGTGCCCCCACAGAAACCCTCGAAGCGCAAAAGGCGCGCCGCCAAGCCAAGGGCTGATGCCATCTAAAGCCAAGGCATGATGGAGGGCATGAAGCCCTTTGTGATGACAGAAGCCTGCCCCTGTGGCCGGCAACACCAGAAAAAAACGCTCCCCTACGGCCAATGCTGCGGCCGTTGGCTGGAGAGCGAGTCTCCCGCCCCCGATGCCGAGAGCCTGATGCGCAGCCGCTACTGCGCCTTTGTGCTGGAGCGCGAGCCTTACCTTCTCAAAACCTGGCACGCCAGCCACCGGCCGGAGCGCATCGAGTTCGACCCCGGCGTCAAATGGCTGGGGCTGGATGTGCGAACCCACACACAAGACGATGCCACTCATGCACAGGTAGAGTTCGTCGCTCGCCAAAAGCCGGCCAGCGGCGCGGCAGTGCGCTTGCACGAGCGCAGCCGCTTTGTGCGGGAGGCCGGAGCCTGGTTGTATGTGGATGGAGACCAACCATGAAATTTGAAGCCGTGCTGTTCGATTGCGACGGCGTGCTGGTGGACAGCGAGCTAATCACCAATGGCGTGCTGCGCGACATGCTGGCCGAGCAGGGTTGGCACATGACCCTGCAGGAGTGCATGGCCGTGTTTGTGGGCAAAGCCGTGATGGACGAGCGCGCCCGCATCGAAGCGGAAACCGGCAAGCCGCTCACGCCCGAGTGGATGGCGTCCTTCCGCGCGCGCCGCAATGCCGCGCTCATGGAGCATGCCAAGCCCATCCCCCATGCACCCGAGGCAATTGCCCGCATTCACGCGGCCTACGCCGGCAGAATAGCCTGTGCCTCCGGCGCGGACTTGCCCAAGGTGCTGATGCAAATGGGCAAGACCGGCTTGCTGCCGTATTTTGAAGGGCGGGTGTTCAGCGGGCACGACTTGCCGCGCTCCAAGCCCCACCCCGATGTGTACCTGGCTGCGGCCGCCGCGCTGGGCGCAGACCCCACGCGTTGCGCCGTAGTGGAAGACACGGTCACCGGCGTTACGGCCGGTGTGGCGGCGGGTGCCATGGTGTTCGGCTACGCGCCGCAAGGCGAGGGGCAGGCGCTCTTAGCGGCGGGCGCCGCAGAGGTGTTTGACTCCATGCAGGTACTGCCCGCGCTGCTGGGTGTGTTGGACGGTGCGGAGGGCATAGACCGATGATGCTTCGTTGGCTCGTGTGCTGCGTCGCGCTGGCAGTGGCCGGGTGCTCCACGCAAAAGCCCTGGATCAATGAGCCCGTATCCACGGTAGCGCCAGACCCGCAGCGCAGCGCGGACGACGACCGCGATCCCACCATCCTGATGGCAGTGCTTTTTTCTGGCGGGGGCGCCCGGGCAGCGGCGTTCGGCTACGGGGTGCTCCTGGAGTTGCAAGCCAACCGATTTGAATGGGCCGGGCGCGACACCAACCTGCTGGACAAGGTGGACCTCGTGGGAGGCGTGTCGGGCGGCAGCATCGTGGCGGCTTACTTTGCCACCCACGGCTCTGCGCGCCTGCCGCGTTTCGAGCGCGAGTACCTGCGGCAGGACTTTCAGGAAAACCTGTTGAGCTATGCGCTGCGGCCCGGCAACCTGGTGGCCTTGTCATCGCCGTGGTTTGGCCGCTCGCACTTGTTGGCAGAGCGCTTGGACAGCCTCTACGGAGCGGCCACTTTCGGCGATTTGGCAAGCCGCAAAGGCCACCCCGATTTGCTGATTACCGCGACCGATATGTCTTTGGGCACCGGTTTTGAGTTTTCCAAGGCGCAGTTCGACCTGATCTGCTCCAACCTGCAATCGGTGCCGGTGTCGTTTGCGGTGGCTGCTTCGTCGTCGGTGCCTTTGTTGCTCAGCCCTGTGACCCTGCGCAATTTCGCGGGCCAGTGCGAGCCGCCCGAGGTGGTGGGCGACGCATGGGAAGACTACCGCACCCGCCTCTACCGCGAGCAGGCCCGCAGCTACCTGGACAGCAAAAACCGCCCCTACATCCACTTGCTGGATGGCGGCCTGTCTGACAACCTGGGCGTGCGCCGCTTCCTGGACAGTGCGCTCGCCGAGGGCGGCTTGCGCCCGGTACTGCAGCGCGCCGGCATTGCTGCGGGCGTGGTGCGCAAGCTGGTGCTGGTGTCGGTGAACTCCGAGCGAGACCCCTCCACCAACATCGACATGAGTGACCGCTTGCCCGGCGCTGCGGAGGTGCTCGATACCTTGGTATTTGGTGCCGGAGCCCGGGCGACCAAAGAAACCCAGGAGTTTCTTGCCGATGTCACACGCCAGTGGAAGGGCGAGCTGGCCCAACGCTTTCCGGGCGGCAAAGATGTGTTCGCCAATGACGCAGAAGTGCATGTGGTGCAAGTCAACCTGCGCGACGCCCCGGACGACCAGGATTTGCCCCAGCGCACCAAGCTGCTGCAGATCCCGACAGCCCTCACCATTCCGGGCGAGGATGTGACCCAGCTCATTGCAGCTGGCCGGGCCACGCTGAGGGAGTCGCCTGAGTTCAAGGCGCTCTTGCAAACCTTGCAGAAGAGCCGCGCTCCCTAGGCGCGGGCGCCCCCGGCGCGGCGGAATTCGGCCGGCGTCCGCCCGGTCCAGCCCTTGAAGGCGCGGATAAAGCTTTTCTCGTTCTGAAAACCCGCCGCCTCTGCCACCTGCTTGATGGGCCGTTGGCTGCGCAAGAGCAGTTCGGTGGCCTTGTGGTGGCGCACGTCGTCTTTGAGGGCTTGCAGTGTCGTGCCTTCCTCCTTGAGCTGGCGGTGCAGGGTGCGGGGCGACACGTTCAGCAAGCCGGCCAGCGCATCGGCGCTGTGGGTGTCTTGCGGATGGTTGCTCAGCAGTTGCCGCACCTGCTGCCCCAGCAAGCGGTCGCGCCGGTACTGCAGCACGGTCAGGGGCAAGGCGTTTTGCAGCATTTGCTGCAAGGCTTTTTCGTCCCTTCGCAGCGGCAGGCGGAGGTAGCGCGCGTCGAAGTGGATGGCCGCTTGCGCTTCCCCGAAGCGGGTGGGCCCGCCAAACAACACGGCGTAAGCGTCCTGGTGCGCGGGGGCTGCGAACGGAAAGCTCGCACCTTTCAAGGCAATGCGTGAGTCGATCAGCCAGCAGGCCACGCCCAACACGTTGCGCAAGACGGAGACCATGCAGAACTCTCGGAAAGGCTCCGGGATCCGGATTGGTTGGGGCGTACAGGGTGGCTGAAGTTTTTGCTCCGTGTCCCCCGCCCGCTTTGCGGGCTCCTCCTTGACCTGCGCAAAAACTTCAGCCACCCCGTCCTCGCGCAGGTCGTTCTCGGTGAGCGTGATGCAGGCGGTATCACCTGCGGTACTCAGCGTGAGCGTGATGTCCGGGGCAATCAGGCCGTGGTGGCGGCACCAGCGGCTCAGGGCTACATGCAGGGTGGGGGCGCTGATAGAGGCGCGCACCAGCATGCCGTAGCTGCCCCAGGGCAACCTGCGGCTGAACCAGCCCAGGGCTTCGTCGTCCAGCTCGCGCATGGCTGCCCCGGACAGGCGCTCCATTTGCCAAGCGGTGATGCGGGCATCTGTCTCTTGTAGGGCGTCTGGCGCAATCTGCGCCTGTGCAAGCGCCTTCGATGGGTCCTTGTCGTAGCGGGCATAGGCGTGCACCATGGCTCTGGCAAAAGCCATGGGGGTGGCGGCAACAGGGGTAGGTGCGGGCATCGGATGAGTGTGCCAAAAAATGTGCCTCTTGTGGCGCAATTTGCAACCTTTGCGATGGTGCTCGCCCGAGCTCCCGCCGCACAATGCCACTTGACCGAACAACACTGACCGGATGCACCCCATGACGATGCTGGAATCCAAACTCAACCCGCGTTCTGCCGACTTTGTGGCCAACGCAGCCGCCATGCGCGCCCTGGTGGCCGATCTGAATGCCAAGATCGACAAGGCCGCACTCGGCGGTGGCGACGCCGCCCGCGCCAAGCACACCGCCCGCGGCAAGCTGCTCCCGCGCGACCGGGTCGGCATGTTGTTGGACCCCGGCACCCCGTTTCTGGAGCTCTCCCCACTGGCCGCACTGGCCATGTACCCCGACCGCGATGGCACCGACAGCGCGCCCTGCGCCGGGGTGATTGCCGGTATCGGCCGGGTGAGTGGGGTGGACTGCATGATCGTCTGCAACGACGCCACGGTGAAGGGCGGCACCTATTACCCGCTCACCGTCAAGAAGCACCTGCGCGCCCAGGAAGTGGCCGCGCAAAACAACCTGCCCTGCATTTACCTGGTGGACTCCGGCGG
>DAINNP010000212.1:0-4270 GCA_036735785.1 Rhodoferax sp.
CCTCAAAACCATCACCCAAAGGCTCTACGCCCAAGTGGCCCAGCAGTTTTTGCGCAACCGGGTCTGACTCATCCGCCGCAAACACCACAGCGCCGAAGCGGCGGGGGTCGTGCAGGCGCAGGGTGCCGAGATCGGTGACCATGTCAAAGTGGTCGTGCACACCCCTAGGCGGCAAATGCCGGTCAAAGACCACCGAACCCGACATGCCCAAGTGCACCAGCAGCAAGCCTTCGCTGAGGTCGATCAACAGATACTTGCCCCGGCGCCGGACGCCACGCACCCGCATGCCTGCCAACGATGCTGGCTCGCATTGCAATGGCCAGCGCAAAGGTTTGCCCATGTGCACTGCCTGAATCGTGGCGCCGGTGATGCGGTCGGCAAAACTCCGGCGGGTGACTTCAACTTCGGGCAATTCAGGCATGGGCGCTCTCAGATACGGGGGTTGGATTATTATGGTCTGATGCACCGCACCCAACGCCTCATCGCTATCGCTTCCGTCGTGGCCGGACTCATTCCATTCGGGTCCGCGCAGGCTGTGGCGCTGGCGCCCATCACAAACTCGGACCTCAACGCCGGGCTGATGTACCAGATCCTGGTGGCGGAAATGAGCGCCTTCAATGGCGATGAGACCAACGCGTTCTCCCTGACCCTGGATGCAGCCCGGCGCGCCAATTCACCGCGACTGTACGAGCGGGCGGTGGAGCTGGCCCTGCGCGCCCGAAGCGCGGACTTTGCGCTGGAGGCCGCGCGCGCTTGGCAGCGGGGGTTCCCCAGCTCGAAAGATGCCAATCGCTACATCTTGCAAATACTGATCGGCACGAACCGCCTGTCTGAACTGACCGAACCGCTCAAACGCGAACTCCAAGGCCTCTCGGGCAAGGACCGGGTAGGCACTATTAATGTGCTGCCCCGTTATTTCCAGCGGGTAACCGACAAAACGCTGGCTGCGGCGGTGCTCGAACAAGCGCTGGCAGCGGACCTGCCCACCACGCTCTACGGACCCGCGGCCTGGAGTGCTGTGGGCGTGATGCGAATCGGCGCTGGCAACCTGCCCGGCGCGCTGGAGGCAGCCCAACGTGGCGCCGCGCTGGATGCCAACGCTGAAGAGCCCGCAGTACTCGCCCTGAATTTGATGGATACCAAAGCGCCCGCCGCCGAGGCGATCGTGCGCAAATACCTGGCAGGCAATGCGTTGCCCGAAATCCGCATGGGCTACGGGCGGGCCTTGATAGGTGCGCAGCGGTTTGCCGAGGCACTCACCCAAATGCAGCTGATCAACACGCAAAAGCCGGATTTTGCAGATGCTTGGCTGGTACGTGGGTCTCTGGAAATCCAGGACAAAGGCCCGGCCGCGGCAGAGAAATCACTCAAGCAGTACCTGAGCCTGCTCCCCGCCGAGCAAGACCCCAATGACGAGACCGAAACCGGACGGGGCGCGGTACAAGCCTATTTATTGCTCGCCCAGATTGCAGAACTGAACGGCAAGCCCGACGAAGCCAACGCACTCCTGCAACGGATCAAAAGCCCCCAAGACGCTCTGCGGGTAACTGTGCGCCGCGCCACGTTGATGGCCCGCCAAGGCAAGCTGGACGAAGCCCGTGCCGCGATACGCAATGCCCCGGAGCGACAAGCCGATGACGCGCGCACCAAGCTGGCCACCGAAATCCAGCTGCTCCGCGACTACAAGCAAATGAGCGAGGCCTACACCTTGCTCACAACCGCGGTGCAGACCTACCCGGATGACAACACCTTTGCCTACGACTTGGCCATGGTGGCTGAAAAGCTCGGTCGGCCCGAGGAGATGGAAACCCTGCTACTTAAGCTGATTGCCAAAGCGCCGGACTACCACCACGCGTACAACGCATTGGGCTATTCTTTGGCGGACCGTGGCATACGCCTGCCAGAGGCGCGGCAACTGATTCAAAAGGCGCTGGAGTTCGCACCCGCCGACCCCTTTATCGTCGACAGCCTGGCGTGGGTGGAGTTCCGCAGCGGCAATCTCCCTGAAGCACAGCGCCTGTTGCAGCAGGCCTATGCCAGCCGGCAGGACGCAGAAATAGCGGCCCATTTGGGCGAAGTGCTGTGGGTCTCAGGGCAGCGCGAAGCGGCGACCAAAATCTGGCAGCAGGGCTTGGAACTGCAGAAAGACAACGAAACCCTGCGCGAGACCATCCAGAGGCTGAACCCTTCCTTATGAGCTTGGGAATCCAGACCCGAGCGCTCTTCACGCTCTGGATTGCTATTTTTTTGATAGCAGGTTGTGCACATAAAACGGGCGCCAACAGCACTTTTCCTGCTGAATCGCAGTGGAGCGGCAGGCTGGCCCTTAAAGTGCAAAGCACGCCACCCCAGGCCTTCAGCGCCGACTTTGAATTGGGTGGCTCGGCCGAAACAGGCCAGCTAGCCTTTTACACCCCCCTTGGCACCACTGCGGCAAAGCTGCAATGGGCGCCCGGCACCGCAACCCTCGCGGCAGAAGGGCAAATCCGCCAGTTTGACTCGGTAGAGGCACTGGTGCAACAAGCCACAGGCGCCGAGCTACCGGTGCAAGCGCTGTTTGATTGGCTCCGGGGTACGGCCACGCCCGTGCAAGGCTGGTCCGTGGACCTGAGCGCCTTGGAGCAAGGTCGGTTGATGGCCCAGCGTGATGACCCTTCGCTGCCGCGTATTGAGCTGCGAATCATTCTGCAGCCCTGAACGACGCACCCTGCAGCGCAGATAATCGCCGCCATGCAGTCGCTCTACGACATCCCCGCCCCCGCCAAGCTCAACTTGTTCCTTCATATCGTGGGTCGCCGCGAGGATGGATATCACCTGTTGCAGTCCCCCTTTATGTTGATTGATTGGAGTGACACCCTTCACTTCGACCTGCGCAATGATGGCGTCATCAGCCGCGAGGATCTGAGCTGGGCCTTGCCGGAAGACGATCTCGTACTCCGCGCTGCTCGCGCCTTGCAGCAAGCCACCGGTTGCGCTTTGGGTGCCCACATCGGCATCCACAAATCCATCCCAGCGCAAGCGGGCATGGGCGGAGGGTCTTCGGATGCAGCGTCTACGTTGCTCGCCTTGAATCGCCTGTGGAACTTGAATCTGCCGCTTTCCGAGCTGCTGACGATCGGCCTGAAACTGGGGGCAGATGTGCCCTTTTTCCTCGGTGGAAAGAACGCATGGGTAGAAGGCATCGGAGAAAAACTGACACCCATCGACATCCCGGTTTCGCCTTGGTTGGTCGTGAAACCCGGGGCCGGTTTAGAAACAAAACGAATTTTTTCTGATCCAAGCTTGAAACGTGATTCAGAGTGCGCTACAATCTATGGCTTCGCTGCACACACTTTCGAAAATGTCTTAAAGACAACAAGAAATGATTTGCAGGCCATAGCCCAGACGCTGTGCCCGGAAATGAACCAAGCCCTTCAGTGGCTGAATTCAAAAGGTCTCAGTGGTCGAATGACTGGTTCAGGAAGCGCAGTTTTTGCGCACTGCACTCAGAGCATCGAAATGGGTGATGCGCCTACTGACTGTCAAGTCAGGTTGTGCAGCAGTTTGGATGTTCACCCCCTTCAGGGATGGGCACCCAGCGATGGTTTATCGGTGGGTAGCATTTAGCTATCAACCCGTGTAGGGGAGTCGCCAAGTTGGTTAAGGCACTGGATTTTGATTCCAGCATGCGAAGGTTCGAATCCTTCTTCCCCTGCCAAATTGCTGTTCGGGCCGGTCCCGATTCAGCATGCGATCTGTGAAAAAATAAACCCACTCTCTTCGCTGGACCTCCCCACATGCAGGCATTCACACCCCCTGATTTCATGGTTTTCACCGGCAATGCCAATCCTGGCATGGCGGAAGACATTTCCAAGCACCTCGGCATTTCCCTCGGTGCAGCCACCGTCGGCCGCTTCTCGGATGGCGAGGTCACGGTAGAGATCAACCAAAACGTTCGCGCCCGCGACGTGTTTGTGGTTCAGAGCACTTGCGCTCCGACCAACGAAAATCTGATGGAATTGCTGATCATGGTCGATGCACTCAAGCGTGCGTCTGCTGAGCGCATCAGTGCCGTGATTCCCTACTTCGGTTATGCACGTCAAGACCGCCGTCCCCGCTCTGCCCGTGTGCCTATCACTGCCAAAGTGGTCGCCAACATGTTGCAAGCTGTCGGTGTGGACCGCGTGCTGACCATGGATTTGCACGCTGACCAGATCCAGGGTTTCTTTGATATTCCGGTGGACAACATTTATGCGTCCCCCGTGCTGCTGGGCGATTTGCGCCAGAAGAA
>DAINNP010000213.1:0-4171 GCA_036735785.1 Rhodoferax sp.
CGCCGCGTGTACCCCGGCTTCTTGCAGCACACCGGCTTTGTGGCCATGAACCCCGACCACCATGCCAAGAGCCATTACGACTACTTCAAAGACCTGATCAAGGGCGATGACGCCTCGGCCGAAGCCCACCGCAAGTTTTACGACGAGTACAACGCGGTGCTGGACATGGACGCCGACTACTACCTCGAGACCATCCGCGTGGTGTTCCAGGACTTTGCATTGGTCAGCGGCACCTGGGATGTGCGGGGTGAAGACGGCAAGATCGAACGCGTCAAGCCTGCCGACATCACCACCACCGCCCTGCTGTCGGTGGAAGGCGAGCTGGACGATATTTCTGGCTCCGGCCAGACCCGTGCGGTACACGACATCTGCAGTGGCGTGCCGAAATCGCTACAAAAGCACTACGAGGCCATGGGTGCCGGGCACTATGGCATCTTCTCCGGCCGCCGCTGGCGCGAGATGGTGTACCCGCAGGTCAAGGCTTTCATCAAGAGCCACAACAGCCAAGCGAGTGCACCTTTTTCTACAGAGACAGCTGCGGTACAGACTGCTGTCGTAGAGGCTGTCGCAGCCGCGCCTGCCGCCATTTCAGAGCCAAAAGCGGCTCCAGCGCCCGTAAAGACTGCGCCAGCAGCTACTAAAAAAGTAGCACGCAAGCGGGTCAGCACCACCAAGTGAGCATGGTCCCGGAGGCTGCGCCTCTGCTGGCGCAGCAGCTGCTGGACGCGCTGCCACAAACCCAGTGCACCCGCTGCGGGTATCCCGATTGCGCCGCCTATGCCGGCGCAATGGCGCGTAACGAAGCTCCCATCAACCAGTGCCCGCCGGGAGGCGCCGAAGGTATCGCGCGCCTGGCGGCCATCACCGGTAGTCCGGTCATTCCCCTGAACCCGGAGTTCGGGCAGGAAGGGACGCGCACCATAGTCTTCATTGACGAAGACTGGTGCATAGGCTGCACCCTGTGTATCAAGGCCTGCCCGACCGATGCCATCATCGGCAGCAACAAACGCATGCACACGGTGATCGAAGCACACTGCACCGGCTGCAACCTGTGCCTGCCGGTGTGCCCCGTGGATTGCATGCTGGTGGAAACCGTCTCCAGCGAACGCACCGCGTGGGATGCCTGGAGCGCGGAAGACGCCTCAAAGGCACGCCAGCGCTACGAGAGCCGCCAAGTGCGGCAGACCCGTGAAGCTGAGGAGCACACCCAAGCTTTGGAAGCCAAAGCGCGCATGAAGCTGGCAGACATGGCAGCCCACTCTCAACACACCGATGCAGCGGTGTTGGACCAAAAGCGAGCGGTTATTGAAGCTGTCTTGGCCAAAGCCCGGGCCCGGCAGGTCGACAAAACTGACTGACCCCACGCCGCTTGACACCCAGAGTGCCGCTTGAAAGTAATCAAACGGTAGCCATCAAGCTTTTGTAGACGCCGCAGCCGACATACATATCGTCTACCTTCACCACATAGGACATTTTGGTTTGCACCAAGCCTGTCAGTGGATTGGCGATCTCGTACTCCACCCATCCCGCTGCATGGTCGGCTTGGTCTACGATGGCCGCGATCAGGGCATTCCCATCAATACCTGCGACGTCCTGAACCCGGGTACCCACTTTGGCCTGGTTACCGGCAAACGCCAGATACTGACCACTGCGGTCGAGCACAAAAACATACATATCGCGATCGAACAGCCCGGTGTGTTGCGCTGTAACCTCTCGCACAAAGGAGTCCCGCCCGCTGTGGCTGCGTCGTACATCCAAAGCACGGTGAACCAATTGACATGCTTCGTCGGCGGAACCTTGCTGGAGTTTGAATACCGCAACCGCATCGGCCAACACATTAGCCCGGTCTTGCAGCGCGGTCGCTTGACTCACCGCTTGCTCGACCATCGATGCATTCTGCTGGGTAATCTCGTCGAGCTGGCGGATAGCGGTGGTGATCTCCGTCAAACTCGCGCTCTGCTCTGAACTGGATGCGGAAATCAGCGACATATGGCTCGCCACACCACGCACCCCTTCAGCAATTGCAGAAATGTTGCTGCCCGCAGTCCGGATTTGTTGCACCCCGGTAGTCACTTGCTGCGACGAGGTAGAAATGAGTTGCCGGATCTCTTTGGCCGATGCAGCAGACCGTTGAGCCAAAGAACGCACCTCGGTGGCCACCACTGCAAAGCCACGACCCGACTCCCCGGCCCGCGCCGCCTCGACCGCCGCATTCAAGGCCAGGATGTTGGTCTGAAAGGCCAAGCCATCGATCACGCCGACGATTTCATCCATACGCCGGGTGCTAGCTTCAATGGCCTCTACAGACGCAATAGCTTGCCCCATCGCCACAGCGCCTTGCTCTGCCGTTTCGCGCACACCCTGTGCCACCCGGTCGGACTCCTGCGCAGCGTTGGCGTTATCACGAACGGTTGATGCCAGCTCTTGCACGCTGGCTGAGGTTTCCTCTAGGTTCGCAGCTTGCTGCTCGGTACGGTCCGAAAGATTACGGTTGCCCAAGACCAATACTTCACCCGAATTGGCGACCAGTGCCGAGTTGCTCCTCACGCTGGCAACCATTACAGAAATGTTGTTCACCATCACATCCATCGAATGCGACATATCCGATAGCTCGTCTTTCCCCTGGATACGGACCCGGTGACGCAAGTTGCCGCTGGCAGTCTCTTGCATGAACAACAGCACCTGCCGCAAATCCGAGAGGAAACTCAGGTTGAACGAGAGCATCAGATACATCAGCGCTGCCAGCGCAAGCGCACTTCCTGCACCCAAGAAATAAACCGACATATTGAGACCGGCCTCACGCTCGCGGAGTTCCCGCACCATTTCGGCATTCACGGCTTTGTGATAGGCGCCAACAGCCTCTATGGCTTGGGTACCCGCTGCGAAGTAGGCCTCAGAGCCCCCACTGGCAGCACCGGGCTTGAAACGCTCTTTGGTAAGAGTGACAAACGCAGTCACCGCAGACTCCGCAGCGTCACCGCTCACATCATTGAAACCTACGCCAGCCAAGATTTTCCGGGAGTACTGGACGTCCCGCATCCACGCCGACAAGACATCAGCCAACACATTAACCCGCGCTACAACGGTATCGCTGACAGTGGGTTGACTCAGAAATCCGGCGCCTGCACCACGCAAACGGCCCATCTGCTCCTGCAGGAGGATGAGCCGTGAGACAGACATATCCATGAGCAGATAGGTCACTGGCACAGGGTCATAGAGCAAGCCGGACTTGTCTGCCACGCCATAGACAAACCGGGTCAAGTCCTCGACCAATGCGGTGTGGACTGCGAAAGCCTGTGGTGCATCCTTCCCATCCAAACTCGCAAACAAACCATCTAGACGGCGACGTAGATCCACCCATTCACTCGGAATATCCAGCGCAAATCTTTCGCCCAAGAGCTGTTCCAAGCGCTTAATAGACTCTCCGAGTTGTTGACGGGTTTTGTCACGCGGAGCTTGTGCCGCACCGTTGCCCAAGAGCAGCATGTTGGTCTGCCCCCGATGCGACTGAATCAAACGGATCACATCGGTTGCCTGTGCGACAACAACCACACCATCGACTTCAGCCCGTGTGACCCGTCTCTGCTCAAGGGTCTGCGTGAATAGGTGCCAGACCATCACGACCAAAGGGAGCATCGCTACCACGAACACGATACCCAACTTGGAGCCAAAACGCATCTTGCGCATGACCCACATGCCGGGGTACATAAACTTCACAAAGCTCATAGCGGGCGTTCCTTGGAAATTCTTCAATTACGTTGACTCTATCGCTTTTTCAGTACTGAATGACAAAAAAATGGGGGGCATTGCCCCCGTGTTTCCCCTCAAGCTTTTATACCTAACCGGCATTTCAACCCCGTGCAGCAATCACCTCGGGCGGCGCCTGCACTAGCTCGATCAAAACCCCCTCTCCTGCAATCGGGAATTCATCATTACTTTTGGGGTGCAAAAAGGTGATGTCGTAACCCGCTGCACCCTTGCGGATGCCGCCGGGTGCGAAGCGCACGCCTTTGGCCGTGAGCCACTCCACCGCGGCAGGCAAGTTGTCGATCCACAGGCCCACATGGTTCAAGGGTGTGGTGTGCACTGCTGGCTTTTTGTCGGGGTCCATAGGTTGCATGAGGTCAACTTCCACCTTGTAAGGACCGGAGCCCATGGCGCAGATGTCTTC
>DAINNP010000214.1:0-4152 GCA_036735785.1 Rhodoferax sp.
AACTACCTGAGCCTGCTGGTGAACCGCGCGCGCATGGAAGGCATTGTGGTGTTCGACTACGCCGACCGCTACCACCTGGCCGTGGCCGAGATGGCCGGCTACCTCAAAGACGGCCGCATGAAGAGCAAGGAAGACGTGGTGGTGGGCCTGCAGACCTTCCCCGAGACGCTGCTCAAGCTGTTTAACGGCGAGAACTTCGGCAAGCTGGTGCTGGAAGTCGCCAAGGGCTGATCACGTCCTTGGCCGCAAAAGCGGATTGCTATTATTTTTATAGCTATCTGCGCAATGAAATAGAGGGCTAGAGGCACTTTTTATAGGTAACTCTAGCCCCGTGAGCTTAGGCTCAGTCGTTCAACGCGGCGTACACCAGGTTGCGGAACAGCGGCCGGTACCAGCTGCGCTGGTTGGGCGCCTGGGTGAGCAGGATCGCGAAGAAGTCTTTGGCAGGGTCCACAAAAAACACCGTACCGGAGATGCCACTCCAGTAGTACATGCCCTTGCTGCCCAGCTGGCTGCCCAAGCCCTCTTGCAGCCGCACGGCAAAGCCCAAGCCAAAGCCGTGGCCCGGTGGCAGCAGCTCCGCAGCGCGGCCGCTGCGGTTGACCGGAATATCGCCCAAGTGGTCAGAGGTCATCAAGCGCACCGAAGCCGGACTCAGGATGCGCGCACCGTCCAAGGTGCCGCCCCCCAACATGCACTGCAAAAAGCGCGCGTAATCTGCCGCGGTGGAACCCAACCCGGCACCGCCCGCCTGCATGGGCGTGGTTCTGCGCAGATCCATCAAGGGCATTTGCTGGCCGCCATCGGGATCGTGGGCAAAGGGCTCGGCAATGCGGTGGTGCTTGTCGGGTGGCACCACAAACGCGGTATCCACCATCCCCAGGGGCCCCAGGATGTGGGCCTGCAAATAGTCGCCCAGCGGCTGGCCGGTGACCCGCTCCAGCAAAGCGCCCAGGAGGTCGGTGGCCCGGCTGTATTGCCAGATGCTGCCCGGCTCGTAGCGATAGGGTATGGCCGCCAAGGCGTGCGAAAAGCCGGTGTTGCTGAGCTGGCGGGTACCTAGACCGGCAGCCGCATAACGCTGCTGAATGGCATCGTCGCCCAATATCTCGTAGGTCAGGCCGGAGGTGTGGCGCAACAGGTCTTGCACCGTGGGCTCCCGGGCAGGTGCGCGTGGCGCCGGGGTGTGGCCGTCGTCCACCGGCACCGCCGCAAACTCGCTCAAATGCTGGCCCACGGGGTCGCTGAGCAGCAGTTGCCCGCGCTCGACCAGTTGCATGATCGCCACCGACACCAGCGGCTTGGTCATGGAGTAGATGCGAAAAATACTGTCCGCAGCCATGGGCGTGCCATCCGCCGGATTTTGCTGGCCCCAGGCACGGTGCAACACGGTCTGGCCCCGCCGGGCAATCAGGGCCACCGCACCGGGCAAGCGGCCTTTGTCTACCTCGGCTTGCAGCACCCGATCGAGCACCTCCAAGGCGGGCGCGTCAAACCCGGTATCGGGCGTGGCGGCCACCGTCAGGCTCCGTAGCGTTGCCGCGCCAATGCGGCACCTTGGGCCAGGGCTTCGAGCTTTTTGGTGGCGACCTCACGGCTCATGGGAGCCAGCCCGCAGTTGGTGCAAGGGAAGATGCGGTGGCGCGGCACATGCTGCAGCGCGATGCCGATGGTGTCTGCCACCTGCTCGGGGGTTTCAATCACATCGCTGGCGACATCGATCACGCCCACCATGACGTCCTTGTCTTTGAGCAAAGCCATCAGGTCCGGCGGCACATGCGACTGGTAGCACTCCAAGCTCACTTGTTGGATGCTGCTGGCCGCCAGCGCGGGAAAGACCTGCGCGTATTGGCGCCACTCCTGGCCAAGGGTTTCTTTCCAGTCGTTATTGGCTTTGATGCCGTAGCCATAGCAAATGTGAACCGCCGTGGTGCAGGTCAGGCCGCGGGCCGCAATCTCGAGGGCCTGCACACCCCAGTCCACCGCGTCTTGCATGTAGACATTGAAACCCGGCTCGTCGAACTGGATGATGTCCACCCCATCGGCCTGCAGGGCCAAGGCTTCCTGGTTCAGCAGCTCGGCAAACGCAAACGCCATTGTTTTCTTGTCGCCGTAAAAACGGTCAGCCACGGTGTCCACAATGGTCAGCGGGCCGGGCAAAGTGAATTTGAGCTTTTTCTTGGTGTGGGCGCGGGCCAGTTGGGCCTCGAATGCGTGCACCCGGCCTTTGAGGCGCAGCGCTGCGATGACCTGAGGGACCTGGGCGTCGTAGCGGTTGTTACGGATGCCCATGGTGACTTTGTTGTCGAAGTCGATCCCTTCTACCTGCTCCAGAAAGCCATGCACAAAGTGCTGGCGGCTCTGCTCACCATCGCCGACAACATCAAGGCCCGCGTCCTCTTGGGCTTTGATCCACAGCAAGGTGGCATCTGCCTTGGCTTGTTGCAGGTCGGGGCCGGCCAGTTTCCATTGGGGCCAGAGTTTCTCGGTCTCTGACAACCAAGAGGGTTTGGGCAGGCTGCCGGCAATCGCGGTTTCGAACATGGTGTCTCCTTGTTATGGGGGGCTCAGGGAATGTCGCGGAAATACGGTGACAAGTGTGCCCCACAGTGCAGGCAATAGCGCGCCTCGGGCAAATGCCCCTCCGTCAGGCATTCGTGGCAGGTGCGGGTGGTGGCGGGCGCTGGGGCTCCGCGCAAAGAGGCCATCTCGGACGTCACGATGCCGGTGGGCACCGCCAGAGTGCCCCAGCCCAGCAGCATCATGCAAGAGGCAATAAAGCGGCCCAGATCGGTTTTGGGCGTGATGTCGCCAAAACCCACCGTGGTCATGGTGGTCACCGCCCAGTACACCGAGGTCGGGATGCTCGTAAACCCGTTGGCCGGGCCTTCGACGACGTACATCAACGTCCCCATGACCAGCACAATCATCAGCACCGCTGACAAAAACACCGAAATCTTGCGCCGGCTGGCGGCCAATGCGCGGGCCAATGCCTGGTATTCCTGCACATAGGCGGTGAGCTTGAACACCCGGAAGACCCGCAACAAACGCAGCACCCGCACATCAATCAGGGCGGAGACCTCAGGCACCAAGAGCGCCACGTAGGTGGGCAGCAAGGCCAGCAGGTCGATCACCCCGTAAAAGCTCAGGGCATAGCGCATCGGGTGCCGCACACACAGGAGGCGGGCGACGTATTCAGCAGTAAACAGGAGCGTGAACACCCACTCCAGCACCTCGAACCAGATGCCAACCCGGTCAGCTACCGCGCCCACGCTCCCCATGGCCACCACTGCCACACTGACCAGAATGGCAAAAATGAGGCACTGGTCGAACAGCCGCCCGGCACGGGTATCGGCCTCAAAAATGATGGTGAACAGCTTCAAGCGCCAGCCGTCTAGCGGTTTACCGAGGTAGGAAGAGGTTTCTGTGGGCGTGATCATGAAACAATGGCAAGTGGCGATGCGTGTGGGGGCTCTACTGTGCCACTGCGCAAAGCCGCTGAGTGGCACGCTTTCTGCTTGCTGCTGTCAGCTATTGGGAGGATTGCGGCGAATTAGGTTATTACTTTTCCGCATACCTTTCGATGGTAAACCCCGATGAGGGCGCGGGCCCACAAAGCTACAGTTCAGCGTCAGAATCGGGGCGCAGACACCAATCTGGTGCACCCTGCTGATTCAATTCTTTGGAGTAATGATTTATGAGCATGAAGAAACTGAAAACACTGGCAACCGTGGTTGCCGCTTTGGGTGCCGTCGTTGCAGCACCCGCCCACGCTGGTAAGACATTGGATGCCGTCAAGGCCCGTGGCCAAGTGGTGTGCGGTGTGAACACAGGTTTGGCCGGTTTCAGTGCTGCTGATTCCAATGGCAAGTGGGCTGGCTTGGACGTGGACGTGTGCCGCGCAGTAGCCGCTGCTGTGTTGGGCGACGGCGAAAAGGTGAAGTACGTTCCCCTGAACGCACAAGCCCGTTTCACTGCTTTGCAATCCGGCGAAGTGGATGTGCTCTCCCGCAACACGACTTTCACTCTGACACGTGACGCATCTTTGGGCCTGTCCCAAACTGCCGTGACCTATTACGACGGCCAAGGCTTCATGGTTCCCGTGAAGAGCAAGCTCAAGAGCGCCAAGCAGCTCAAGGGCCAGACCGTGTG
>DAINNP010000215.1:0-4151 GCA_036735785.1 Rhodoferax sp.
CCGACATCATCAGCGTGATTGACGGCATTGCCTTCCAGACCAACATCCTGGCGCTGAACGCAGCAGTAGAGGCCGCCCGCGCCGGTGAACAGGGTCGCGGCTTTGCGGTGGTGGCGTCTGAAGTGCGTTCGCTGGCCGGCCGCAGTGCAGAGGCTGCGAAAGAGATCAAGGCCCTGATCGGAACCTCGGTGGACAAAGTCGAGTCGGGCACCCAATTGGTGACCGATGCAGGCTCCACGATGGAGGAAATCATGCAATCAGTGCGCCGCGTGGCAGATGTGATCGGTGAAATTACGTCGGCCGCCAACGAGCAAAGCACCGGCATTGCAGGCGTTAACTCTGCCATCGGCAATCTCGATCAGATGACGCAGCAAAACGCGGCATTGGTCGAGGAAAGCGCGGCCGCCGCCGAAAGCTTGCGCGAGCAAGCAGACCGTATGAAACAGGCTGTGGCCGTGTTCAAGGTTACAGGCAGCATGTCGGGCCCTTCGTTGGCACCGGTACCTGTGCGCTCCGGTAAACCTAGCACCGCTTTCAAAGGGCCAGAGCGTCGCACGGGCGATGCTGCCGGCCCCCAAGCCCGCACCACGGCATCGGCAAAAGCCAGCCCGCGCAAGCCCGCACCCGCACCGAAACCCGCTGCTGCCCCGATGCCAAGCTTGCAAAAACCTGTCGTGACTGCCTCAAACCGCTCCACACCCGCAGGTGGAGACGACGATTGGGAAACGTTCTAATAGTGGGCTGCCCTGATTTCCTGTAGTCTGCTTGTTGCGTCGCAAGGGTCGGTAATTGCCTACACTTGCACTTGCGCTTCAAAAACTATGGAGACACCCATGCTGGAAAATTTAAAGAACGAATTGGACTCTTTGCGCCCCGGTCGCACCACCGAAGCAGGCGCCACACGCCGCACCGCCATCATGGCGGCACTCGGTGTCGGTTACGCGGCCACGGCGATGCCCATCATGGCGCAAACCGCAATCAGCACACCCGCTGACGGACTTGTCACCGGTTCCGAGATTTACGACGTGGCGGGAGAGAGCGTTCCCTTCTACTACGCCGCACCGGCCGACAAGACCGACTTGCCCATCGTGTTGGTGGTGCAGGAAATTTTTGGTGTGCATGAATACATTGCCGATACTTGCCGCCGTTTTGCCAAAGCTGGCTACTTGGCCATTGCGCCAGACTTGTATGCCCGCCAAGGCGATGCGTCGCAATACACCGACATCGGCAAATTGCTGGCCGAAGTAGTTTCCAAAGTGCCTGACGAGCAAGTCATGGCTGATTTGGATGGTGCGCTGGCATGGGCTGCTGACAACGGTGGCAACACCAAAAAAGTGGCGGTTACCGGTTTCTGCTGGGGCGGTCGCATCACCTGGTTGTACGCAGCACACAACAAGGACGTCAAGGCCGGTGTAGCTTGGTACGGTCGTTTGGTCGGTACCCCCTCTGAGTTGACTCCCAAGAATCCGATTGATCTGGCCGAGAGCCTGAACGCACCTGTTTTGGGCCTGTATGGCGCCAAAGACACGGGCATTCCTGTCACGACAGTCAACGACATGAAAAAGGCTTTGGCTGCTGCGGGCAAAAAGGGCAACAAAGCTGCCAAGGGTTCGCAGTTTGTGGTGTACCCCGAAGCCGGGCACGCCTTCCACGCGGACTACCGTCCGAGCTACCGTGCCAAAGAAGCCGCTGACGGCTTCAAGCGCACATTGGCCTGGTTCAAGGCAAAGGGCGTTGTTTGATTCTTCTGGCAATTGTGGCCGGCACATTGGTGGCCGGCATAGGGAGTGTGTGGTTGGCTGCAGCACTGAGTTTCGGTGCACTGGCCCGCTACACCCAGCATATGTTGAGTCTGGCGGCAGGGGCCTTGTTGGCCACTGCCTTCATGCATCTGCTCCCTGAAGCGTTCGAAAGCCAGGCCGGTGCCCATGACCTGTTCATGGTGCTGCTCATCGGTCTGGTTTTTTTCTTTCTCCTGGACAAAGCGGAGCTCTGGCACCACGGCCACGAGCATCACCATGGTCCTGCGGCGCATAGCCATGAGGCCCATCACGACCACGATCATGGTCACCATGCACACCACCACGGCCACAGCCATGGGGCGGACAAACCGGTCGGCAGTTGGGCCATTCTCACCGGCGACAGCGTGCATTGCTTTGGGGACGGTGTGCTGATCGCGTCTGCTTTTGTGGCGGATTTGCGCTTGGGTGCCATCGCTGCCTTGGCGGTGCTGGCCCATGAGGTGCCCCACCACATGGGGGACCTGATGGTGCTGCGCAATGGCTCTACCAACAAGCAGGCTGCGCTGATCAAGGTCACTTTGGCGGGTGCGGTGACCGCGTTGGGCGGCATCGTCGGCTATTGGCTGGTCGACCAGCTGCAGGACTATTTGCCTTACTTCTTGGCGGTGGCGTCCAGCAGCTTCATCTATGTGGCGCTGGCGGACCTGATTCCCCAGTTGCAAAAGCGCTTGAGTGCACGCGAAACGGCTGCGCAAATTGCCTGGCTGGGTGTGGGTATCGGTCTGGTGGCCTTGGTCAGCAGCCTCGGGCACGGGCACTGAGCGCGTCGGCCTGTATGGAGCCGCAAACCACCTTCGAGATGGAGTTTGCGGATTCCGAGATCCACCAAGCCCTCTGGCAGGGTGATGATCTACATGTGGTGTTTTCCGCCGTGGCAGCGACCCGCCATGCGCCCGGTGACGCTTCGATCAGCGGTTTTTTGCAGGGCGTGGAGTTGGTGTTGCGCCAGTGCACGCCTGTGCCCACCGCAGCCTTGTTCGGTCGCGTGCGGAGTGGGGCGTTGCGCCTGGAAGGGCAGCCTTCCATCCTCAGAATTTCCGTGCCATCTACGTGGGACCAGCCACTCGCTTTGGAGCTTGAGCCCGCACAGAATGGCTTTCTGGTGCTACAGGCGCAGGGCATGGAATGCCGCTTGCAGGCGGGTGGCGTCTTCCGTGAATCCTTGTTTTGCTGAGCCTAAAACCCTCTCTGTCATCATAGTTTAATCAAACGTTTGATTTGTATGCTTAGAATCGGCACCCATGTCGATTCCTTTGCCTGAGACTATTTCCCCCAAGCCCACCCGCAGTGACGGGGTCGAGGCGCGCAACCGCCTGTTGGATGCTGCGTTGCAATTGTTTGCGGAGCAGGGCTTTGCCAAGACCTCCATCCGTGAAATTGCCCTGGCTGCGCAGGCCAATGTGGCGTCCATCAGCTACTACTTTGGTGACAAGGCCGGGTTGTACCGCGCCGTGTTTTCCGACCCGCGCACCAATCCGCCGTTGCCCCCCGAAGCACTGGAGGGCACCGACGTTACGCTGGAGCAGGCGATCCGCGGCTTGCTGTCCAGCTTTTTGGAGCCGCTTAAAAATGGCCATGTCACCCAGCAGCAGTACATGAAGCTCTGCTTTCGCGAGATGCTGGAGCCCACCGGCGCCTGGCAGCACGAAATTGACGCCAACATCGCCCCTGCCCACATGGCCCTGACCCGTGGGCTCTGCCGCCATGTCGGGCTCGCTGAAGCCGATGACGACATTCATAGGCTTGCCTTCACCATCAGTGGCTTGGGCGTCATGCTCCATGTGGGCAATGACCTGTACACCCAGATCCGCCCCGGCCTGGTCAACACGCCGCAGGCGCTGGATGCGTATTTGGACCGTCTGGTGTCCTATGCCCTGGTGCTGGTGGACTCCGAAGCGCTCCGGCGCCGCGCCAAGGCTCCGGCTTCCGCCTATTCCCCTGAATCCACCTCACTTCAAGCCCCATGAACCCCATGCATTTACGAACTCCCAAGCCCGCCTATGTGGCACTGGCGCTCACACTGATGTTGAGCGGATGTGCCATCGTCATGCCGCCCGCCAAAGTCGATGCTGCTCCTGCCTTGCAATGGCAGGCTCCTTTGCCCCACCAAGGGGCCGTAGGCTCGCTGGCCCAGTGGTGGCAGAAGCAGGGCGACCCGCTGTTGGTGGAGCTGATCGATGCCGCACAAGCCGTCAGCCCCAATGTGGCCCAGGCACTGGCGAGGGTGGAGTCCGCTCGCGCGCAGCGCACCACCGCCAACGCCGCTTTGCTGCCCAAGCTGGATGCGAGCGTCAGCGCCAGCCGTGGCGTGAGCCAGCCCGATGTGCCGGTGGCCACCACCCAATCGGT
>DAINNP010000216.1:0-4126 GCA_036735785.1 Rhodoferax sp.
CAGCCCGCTCGGCCACAAAGCGCAGGCGGTCGAAGTTCATGTTGGCGCCGCACAAGATGGCGGCATAGGTCTCACCCTTGGTTTTGTGCGTGGCTACATATTGTTTGATAGCCGCGACTGCCAGTGCGCCTGCCGGCTCGACGATGCTGCGGGTGTCTACAAAGATGTCCTTGATGGCAGCGCACACGGCGTCGGTGTCCACGGTCACATAGCCGTCGACCAGGTCATGGGCGATGCGGAAGGTTTCTTCTCCCACCAGCTTTACCGCAGTGCCATCGGAGAACAGGCCCACATCGGGCAGGGTGACGCGCTCGTGCGCGCCCACCGACTGGATCATGGCGTTGGAGTCGTTCATCTGCACCCCAATAACTTTGACGCCGGGTGCCACCGCCTTGATGTAGTTCGCCACCCCCGAGATCAGGCCGCCACCGCCAATGGCCACAAACACCGCATCAATACCCGGGCCGGTTTTACTACCGGTTTTATGGCCCGACTTGGCAGCCTTGTCAGCCCCCAGCGTCTGCACTTGGCGCATGATTTCCATGGCCACCGTGCCCTGGCCGGCAATCACATCCGGGTCGTCAAAGGGGTGCACAAAGGTGAGCCCCTCTTTCTTTTGCAGGGCCAGTGCATGGTCGTAGGCGTCGGAATAGCTTTCGCCAAACAGCACCACTTCGCCGCCGAAGCCGCGCACGGCATCCACTTTGAGTTGGGGCGTGGTGGTCGGCATCACGATGATGGCGCGCACGCCCATACGGCTGGCAGACAAGGCCACGCCCTGGGCGTGGTTGCCGGCGGAGGCGCAAATGACGCCTTTGGCAATCTGCTCGGCAGGCATTTGGGCCATCTTGTTATAGGCGCCACGCAGCTTGAAGCTGCGCACGGGCTGCTGGTCTTCGCGCTTGAACAACACCGTGTTGTGCAGCCGCCGGCTGAGCGCGCGGGCGGGCTCCAGCGCCGTCTCGACCGCCACGTCGTACACACGGGCAGTGAGAATCTTCTTCAGGTAGTCGGCTGGGGTGAGCGGGGCTGGGGTTTTCAGGGCTGAGGACGGGGTCTTGGTGCTCACAGGGCTACACTCCGGTGGGTGAGATAGGCAGTCATGGCGCTCCGCGCGGAGCGATTCATGGCATTGTAACGATGTAGAGAACAGCTCCGCGCGGGGCTTAGACAGGAAACACACCATGGAATGCACCGTAAGTTGGACCGGCGGCCTCAATACCCGCTCAGGCATGGGCTTTGTGGCTGAGACCGGCAGCGGTCACACACTGATGATGGATGGCGCCCCTGACGCTGTCAAACCCGAAAACGGTGGCCAGAACCTGGCGCCACGCCCCTTGGAAACGGTGCTGGCAGGCACCGGTGGTTGCACCGCCTATGACGTGGTACTCATCCTCAAACGCGGCCGCCACGATGTGCAGGGCTGCACCGTGAAGCTGACCGCCGAGCGCGCCGAAGTGGATCCCAAGGTGTTTACCAAGATCCACATGCAATTCACCGTGACCGGCAAGGGAATCCCTGCCAGCGCGGTGGAGCGCGCCATTGCCATGAGTCACGACAAGTACTGCTCAGCCAGCATCATGCTGGCCAAAACAGCAGAGATCACTACAGGGTTTGACCTTATAGAGGTCTGATGACTTTTGCGGAAAAGCGCTAGATAATCGGATTTTCTCAATAGTCGTCTGACGACTTGTCGTGAGGTCCGAGGTATGTCTAGAAGTTTTTGCGTAGTTTCTATAGCGTCTGCGCTCATCGGCGTAGCGAGCCTGACAGGATGCAGTTCGGTCATGCCCACCGCGGCATCCGCTGTTCCGGCGCGGTCCCCGCAGCTACTTAAGACAGTCGCCCTGATCATGGGCGAACCTAACTTTTCTGTGGATGGCGCTTATCAAGAGCTGGAAGAGGGCTTGTACACCCAGCCGGAGTTGCGCAATGGCACGCTGGTGATGGCGCCCTTGGGCGACATCGTCCCGTATCTGGGTGGGCAATACCGCTACTCGGTGACTGAGGGGCGGGTCCAGCTGACCCTTGGAGACAAAACTTTGTTGGCGTCCGTCGGGCAACGTAATGCCACCGTCAATGGGGCCCCTATAGTCCTCGAGGCTGCATTGGAAGAGCGCAGTGGAAGTGCCTGGGTGCCCGTGAGCTCTGTGTGGGAAGCCCTGGGCGCCTTCGTCAAGTGGGACAAAACCCGCCAGCGGCTTACCGGTGCCTTTGTACTGCCCGCGGGGGTCAAACTGGCTGACTTTGCGCGCGGCGGCTCCGTGACCGAAGAGACCCTGCTGTCCCAAAAGGCGGGGTTTTACGGATCTGCGGATGGCGTACGCATGGCCGACGTCATTGTGGGCTACCAAAATCCGGATGGCGGGTGGCCCAAATTGGAAAAGACGGTCAGTCTTTTGACGCCGGTGAACAAAGAGGCTCTGACCGGGTTTCGCAGCAAATCCACGATCGACAACGATTCCACGACCAAACAGCTGGTTGCCTTGGCCAAGGTGCAGGCGGCTAGCGACAAGCCCAGCCACAAAGAGTCCTTCTTGCGGGGCTTGGACTATCTATTAGCAGCACAGCACCCGAGTGGCGGCTGGCAACAATTCTGGCCACAACCACAAGGCTACAAGGCGCGCATCACTTTCAATGATGACGCGATCGCGAACGTATTGGAAATCTTGCGGGATGTGGCCGGGAGAAAGCCGGAGATGGCGTTTGTGGATGCCGCACGTGTGGCGAAAGCCCGTGATGCCTATAACAAAGGTCTGCAACTGATTCTGGCCAGCCAAATCCGGATTGATGGCAAAAAAACGGGCTGGGCTGCCCAGTACGACGAAGTGACCCTGAAGCCCGCCATGGGGCGCGCCTTTGAATTGCCCTCGATCAGTGGGGATGAGAGCGTCAATGTGCTTCGTTTTCTGATGGCCGTGCCGCAGCCGGGCTCCCAGGTGGTGGATGCCATTCAGAGTGGCATGGCATGGTTTGAGGCGGCCAAGGTGTCCGGTATCAAACTCGTCCAGGTGAACGACAGGACACTGGAGTTCGGCTTTGACCGCCAGGTGGTTGCGGACAGCGGTGCAGCGCCGTTGTGGGCGAGGTTTTATGACCTGGATTCAGGGCGCCCACTGTTCACATCTCGAGACGGAGTCAAGAAAGCGGCGTATGCCGATGTCAGTTACGAGCGTCGGGTGAAGTACAACTGGTACACCAGCGCTGCAACCGAACTACTCACCAAAGAGTACCCGGCATGGTTGGCCCGTAACAAAGTGGCCGCCCGCTAGAGCCACTGATCAAATGCGTTCAGCCACCGTGGTCATGACCTTGGCGGCTGCGCGCATAAGTTCTTTCACAGGGCGGGGAAGCTCCGCTGCCCCGGCGGCGGCTGCGTCATCCGCATGGCGTAGCTCGTCACGCTGCATTTGCGCCACGATGGCCCTGGATTCGTGGTCGCCCTCCGGTAACGTCGATAGGTGGCCCTCAAGGTGTGCGCCGACTTGTCGCTCCGTTTCGACCACAAAGCCCAAACTCCATTTGTCGCCCATACGCCCCGCCAGCAGCCCCAAACCAAAGGCACCTGCGTACCAGAGGGGATTTAACAAGGACGGACGTGAACCTAAGGCATCCAGGCGCTGCGCGGTCCACGCCAAATGGTCGGTTTCTTCAATGCAAGCCTTGGTGAAGTGCTCGCGCAAGCGCTTGTTAGGAGTCGTCAGCGCCTGAGCGGTGTAAAGAGCCTGGGCGCAGATTTCTCCCACATGGTTCACCCGCATGAGGCTTGCAGACCGTTTCCTATCTGCGTCGCTCAGTTCCGTCGGGCGACTAACTGCGGTGGGGCAGGCTTGCGCCGCGTGTGGGGTTGCGAACAAGGTGCGCAGGGCAGTATCGGCGGCGTTTAAGAAGGAATCCATACAAATGTTTGATTTTTCACGTCAGATCAAAGCCAAAGTCTAAAGGGGGGTGAAAAATCGCACTTGACGCTGGTTAAAGGCCCTGTTGCGAGTCAACAACGGTAACCCCCCGGACCCCACCCTTTTTATCGCTTTTCTTTGCCAAAGCCTAATCGGTCTGGTGCAATAGCTTCAACTTCCTGAACAAGGAGGTTGGCCCGGGGTTCCGAACAATCGGTCCGGAGCTC
>DAINNP010000217.1:0-4041 GCA_036735785.1 Rhodoferax sp.
TCTACCCGGGTCGCCGCAGGCACCCAACCAGACTCGATGTGCAGCTCCGCCACCCGCTTGTAGTCGCGGCGAAAAAACGCCACAAAGTTCTGCGCGAGATACTCTTTGTCGACCTCGGTGAGAGTGCCGACAATGCCGAAATCCAGTGAGATATAGCGCCCGAAGGTCTCAGGCGCCAAGCTCACTTGGATGTTGCCCGGATGCATATCCGCATGGAAAAACCCATCGCGGAACACTTGGGTGAAAAACAGCGTCACGCCGTCACGCGCCAACTTGGGAATATCCACCCCCGCTGCACGCAAGGTATCAATCTGGCTGATGGGAACACCCACCATGCGCTCCATGACCAGCACCTCGGTGGTGCAATAGTCCCAGTGCATTTCAGGGATCAGCACCAAGTCCAAGCCCTCCATATTGCGGCGCAACTGCGCCGCGCTGGAGGCTTCGCGGACCAGGTCCAGCTCATCGTGCAGGTATTTGTCAAACTCTGCCACGACCTCGCGGGGCTTGAGGCGCTTGCCGTCTGCAGACAGCCCCTCGACCCAGCCGGCCATCATGCGCATGAGCGCCAAGTCTTTGTCGATCACCCGCAACATGTCAGGCCGCAATACTTTGACGGCTACTGCACGCTCCCGCCCCTGCCGGTCACGCAGCACAGCGAAATGCACCTGGGCAATCGATGCGCTCGCCACAGGAGTGCGCTCAAACGACACAAACAATTCCGACACCGGCTTGCCCAGTGCACGCTCAATCGTGGCCACCGCGATAGCTGAATCGAATGGGGGCACCCGGTCTTGCAGCTTGGCCAGCTCATTGGCGATATCCAACGGCAACAAATCGCGGCGGGTCGACAACACCTGGCCGAACTTGACAAAAATCGGGCCCAAACGCTCCAGCGCCTCACGCAGGCGTTGACCACGGGGCTCATCGAGAGAGCGACCGACCGACACAATGCGGGCCAGCAGGCGCAGCCAAGGCTTCTGGAAGCTGGTGAGTACCAGTTCGTCGAGCCCGTAGCGCAGGACAACCCAGACGATAAAAAACCCGCGGCCGAAGCGGCTCATGGCGTGGTGCCGGTCGAACCCGCAGGCGCGCGTTTGGCTACGAACTGCTGCAAGGCCTGGCCGGCGGTGCGGCAGGTTTGCATGAACATGTGCGCTGGCGCATCGCCCATGATCTTGGAAAGATCCTCTTCCACATCCCAGCGCACATGGTCTGCCAGCCAGTTGACTTCAGCGGCTAACTGCACGTCGCCTTCAATCCGCACCGAAGGTTTGGCACCTTGCATGACCGCCTGCGCAATCGCGAAGGGGGAGTCTTCGGTGATGGTGAGAGAAAGGTCGGGGGTAGCGTCAGCGTCTGCCAGATCCAGCAGGCCCGCTGCTGTTGCCTGAACCCGGAAGGTGAATTCACGCCATTGCGCGTGAATGACACGCCCTTTTTGTCGCGCCAGACGCTCGGTAGCTTGGGGCTCCTGCTGCAGCACGTGATTGAGCAAAAGCACCACACGGCGGTGGCTTTCTTCAATCGCCCAAGCAGGCGGCGTCAGTGGAAGGGGAAAGTTCTGGAAGAGGCCTTCCAGCATAGAAAAAGGGGACTGTGTTGCCATAGTCCCCCATTATCTGCCTGAAAAATGACCGGCTTTACTGCAGGGCTTGAACCCCTGCCACCAACCAGCCGCTGCTGCCGTTTTTCGCCTTGGTCATGTTCCAGACTTCGCGGAACGGGCTGGGGCCTGCCGACAACTCTTCGCGAATCATTCCGGAGAATTCCACACTGGCCATGTACTCGTCAGGCAACTCCTCGATGCCCAGCAAACGGGCGTCAATCATCACCACATCGGTGTGGTTGGCACCAGTGCCGGTATGGGCTTCCCGCTCGGCGAGCTGGGACTGGATTTCGCGGGTCATGTCGTCGGTCATCATGGCGCGCAAGGCCGCCACGTCCGACCGGTCCCAGGCTGCCTGAAGCGTCACAAAATTCGCTTTGGCAGACTTCAAAAAGCCTTCGGAATCAAACCCTGCAGGCACGCCCCAATTCTGGGAGCCCATCAGCGCGGAGCCGATCATCGAACCGCTGGAGGCCTGAGGCGCCTCAAAGCCCATATGGTTTCGCTCCCATGGCCGGGCCGATGCGTCGTTGCCGACATTCTCAGCGCGGTACTGCTTCAAATCCTGCACCGGCGCCGGACCTGCGGGTACTCCTGCGCCCTGAAAAGCAAACGGAGAAGCCTGTTGCACGGAGGTCTTGCGGCTGCGCATAAACCACCCCACCAACATCATGACGCCCAATGCCAGCAAGCCGAACATCAAGATATTCCCGAACGCTTCACCGAAACCCAGTGAGTTCGCCAGCCAAGCCAGACCCAAACCTGCTGCCAAGCCACCCAACATGGCGCCCCAAGGTCGTTTGGGCGCCTGCGCCGCAGCAGGCGCTGCCGCGGGGGCAGGCTTGGCCGCTGTGTTGTTGACGTTTTGCGCAGGAGCAGCCGGGCTTGCCGGTGACGCACCTGCTGAATCCCGCTGGGTGACGTTGCTGGACTGCTTACCGAACGATTTCCCTCCGCCCAGGCGTTTGGCGGCTTCTGCGTTAAAGCCCGAAAGGGATAGCGCGAGTGTCAATGCCAATGCCCACAATTTCATAGTTGTCTCCTGGGTGTAACTGTCTTCAGCACTTGATTCCAACATGCAAAGCGGCAATACCGCCAGTCAAATTGTGATAGTCCACATGACCAAAGCCCACTTTGTGCATCAGGGTCTTTAGTTCTTTCTGGCCCGGGTGCATGCGGATCGATTCCGCCAAGTACCGGTAACTGGCGTCATCACCCGCGATCAGCTTGCCCAAACGCGGCAACACCTTGAAAGAGTACCAGTCGTATACCTTCTCCAGGGGAGGAGCTACCTTGGAAAACTCCAGCACCAGCAGCTTGCCACCGGGTTTCAAGACGCGTTGCATTTCTGCCAAAGCCACGTCTTTGTGGGTCATGTTGCGCAGACCAAAGGCCACGCTGACCACATTGAAGTAGTTGTCGGGGAAAGGCAACTTCTCTGCATCGCACACCAGCGTGGGCAACACGATGCCGGCATCCAGCAGGCGGTTGCGGCCGGTGGAGAGCATGGCCTGGTTGATATCGGTATGCACCACCTGGCCGGACTTGCCGACTTTTTTGGAGAATGCCATGGCCAAGTCGCCGGTACCGCCGGCAATGTCCAAGGCCTTGTCGCCCTCTTTAAGGTTGGCCACCAGCACGGTGTAGGCCTTCCAGGCACGGTGCAGGCCGGCCGACATCAGGTCGTTCATCAAGTCGTATTTGGGGGCGACGGAGTCAAACACGCCACGCACGTGGCTGGCTTTCTCTGACTCATCGACCGACTTGAAACCGAAATGGGTAGTACTCATAGTTTTTAGTCCAATTGGGCTCAAGCGCTCATGGAATATGCGCGAGTAGCTCCTGAAACAATAGCAATCCAGCTGGGGGCGTCAGTGGCTGGCACAGCCGTGGCCGCCTTTGGGTGCCATGACTGCATCGCGCGCTACGCCCGCGGCCTTCAGCTTGTCCTCGTAATCCTGCCACAGGCGCGTCTGCTGGGAACCCAAAAAATACAGGTAGTCCCAGGTGTAAATGCCGGTGTCATGGCCGTCAGAAAAACGGGGCTGCACCGCGTAGTTACCCACTTGCTCCAGCGCTTCCAGCGTGACATCGCGCTTGCCGGTTTGCAAGGTTTCCTGCCCCGGCCCGTGACCCTGCACCTCGGCCGACGGCGAGTAAACGCGCATCAGCTCAAATGGAATGCGAAACCGCGCCCCATCAGAAAAGCCCACCTCCAGCACACGGCTCTGGCCGTGCACCGTGAGGTCTTGCGGGGTAGGCGCGCCAGCGGTCAAACCTGCCATAACGCCCCCTTACACCAGCACGCGCTCAATGCCACCGGCATTGGCGGTTTGCACGTACTCGGGCAACCATTCCTTGCCCAGAATCTGGTTGGCCATTTCGACCACGATGTAGTCGGCCTCCAGCAAGCCGTTGTTCAGGTCGTTGCC
>DAINNP010000218.1:0-2282 GCA_036735785.1 Rhodoferax sp.
CCAGCGTGTCAGGAGTGTCGGCAAACAGAATGTGCGGTTGCATGGAGGCGTGGGGTAAGCGGGTTTAAGCATTGGGCCACACACGATTAATGCAGAATGCGGCGCCTAGTGAGTAGACAATGTATCACCACAAGCCATGGCACACGCTCAGCCAAGTCATAGGCCCCGCGCCTCTCTGTAGCCGATGTTCAGCTACTAAGACTCTTGCAAGAGCTTTTCGATCAGCTGGTGCAGCTCATCAAAATCGGGTTGGCCCACGTAGCGTTTGACAATATCGCCCCGCTTGTTCACCAGATAGCTGGTGGGGGTCAAGGTCACTTCACCCCAAGAGCGGGCCACAGCGCCGGTGTTGTCGATGGCCACATCGAACGGAAGCTTGCGTGTCTGTGCAAAGTTCACAACGTAGCTCGGCGGGTCATAGGCCATCGCAACTGCAACGGTACCGAATCCTTTGTCTTTGAACTTCTCGTAGGTCTGCACCATTTGGGGCATTTCTGCGACGCAAGTTGTGCAACTCGTAGCCCAAAAATTCACCAGGGTCACACGGCCCTTAAGGTCGCTGGTCTGCTTGCTGCTACCGTCCAACAAAACGAAAGTAGACGCCGGTGCGGCCTTTGTATCGGACGCCAAAAAAGCACCACCAGCGACCAAGCAAGCCGCTACGATGGCACCCAATACCACTTGTTTTTTCATACGCAGGAAATCTCTCCATGGACCGTAGACAGTTTACGTCGCTCTCACTGCTCAGCGCGACCCTTTTCAGCACCATCACCCAGCACGCCCACGCCCTGAGTTTGGCCGACCTCAGCAACACGGATGCGAGCAAAGGGTTGAAAGTAGCCCTTGAGAAGGGCGCCTCGGCGGCTATTCTTCAACTCGGCGCGGTAGATGGATTCCTTGGCAACGAGAAAGTTCGCATCGCATTGCCGGGATATCTCGAAGATGCAGCCAAATTGATGCGTACCTTCGGCCAAGGGGGCAAAGTCGATGAGCTGGTGACTTCCATGAATCGCGCGGCTGAAGCAGCGGTTCCAATGGCCAAAGATGTGTTGATGAAGGCAGTGCAGGGCATGTCAGTGCAGGATGCCAAGGGCATACTCGCAGGCGGCGACACCGCCGTCAGCCAGTTCTTTGCGGAAAAAACCCGGGCACCGCTGGGCACCAAGTTTCTGCCTATCGTGACCCAAGCCACCTCCAAGGTGGGGCTCGCCGACAAATACAACCAAGTCGCAGGCCGTGCCTCCGAGTTGGGGCTCCTGAAGAAAGAGGACGCCAACATTCAGCAGTACGTCACCGGCAAGTCCTTGGACGGCCTGTACTACATGATTGGCGAGGAAGAGAAAAAAATCCGGCAAAACCCTGTTGCTTACGGCAGCAGCATTCTCAGCAAAGTATTCGGCACGCTCCGATGAGCCGTGTTCGCTGGGTCCGCGCGATGGCGGCATTCGCCGTCATCGCGGCTGTCTCTGCGTGCAGCCCGACGATGAATTGGCGCAAAGCCCCGCTGGGCGCGGTGGCCTTCAATCTTCCCTGCAAGCCTGACAGCGCCACACGCAATCAGCAGATTGGCGATAAAACCCTTTCACTGGACATCATGGGCTGCGAGGCTGGGGACGTGCTATTCGCGATCAGCCAAGTCGCCGTGCCAGACGAGGCGGCGGCTCGCGATATTCAAAGCGCGTGGCAACAACAAGCCTTGCA
Organism: Rhodoferax sp.; assembly: GCA_036735785.1. GTDB lineage: Bacteria > Pseudomonadota > Gammaproteobacteria > Burkholderiales > Burkholderiaceae_C > Allorhodoferax. The sequence continues at coordinate 1,702 of DAINNP010000218.1, forward strand.
ATCCATGCGCTCAGGAACGCCAGAGGCGGCTCCATGGGCGTCGCCCTCCTGGAGTAAAAGCGCCATTTCCATTCAGGCAACGGGTGCCGATCCACAGGGAAAGCCTATACAGGCGCGCCTTAGCTGGTTTTTGCATGAACAACGGCTGTATCACCTCGCTGTTTACGCGCCAAAGGTTTCGCCAGAGTGGGCGCTAACATTTCTGGAAGATATCTCGCTGTTATGAGTTCCATGTCACGCAATAAAGCGATCGCCGTATTCCTGGCGTTCGCCTTCGCTTACTTTTTGTCAGCCCTGATCCGTGCGATCACTGCCACGATAGCGCCTACTTTAGTTGCAGAGTTTCAACTGCAATCCGCTGACCTTGGCTTGCTTGCTGGCGGGTATTTTCTGGGCTTCGCTGCCATGCAACTCCCTCTGGGCAAATGGCTGGACAGCCATGGCCCGCGCAAGGTGGAGCTCCTCTTTTTGGCGGCAGCGTTGGCGGGATGCATCGCGTTTTCACAGGCCGACGGCTTTGTGGGCCTTTTGTTCGCCCGGATTCTCTGCGGTATCGGGGTCTGCGCTTGCCTCATGGCGGC
>DAINNP010000218.1:2382-4038 GCA_036735785.1 Rhodoferax sp.
TGGATGACCAAGGTAGCCGGTTACACACCGGCCCAAGCCGCCAGTGGTTTGTTTTGGTTGAATGTGGCCATGTTGCTTGCGTATTGGCTGTGGGGATTGGCGAACCCATGGCTGGCTCGCAACGGGCATACCGCTGAAAAGATGATCCGCCGTTGGGTGCCGGTCAGTTTCGTGATGCTTGCTATATTAATCATAGCGGGTCCTGCACTATCGGTGGGCGCTGCAGTGGTGTTTGCCTTGTATTGTGTGGCTTCCACGGTCGCCGCACTTGCGCAGCCGGCGGTGGGCATGGCGTTTCCTGCCGGGCTGGCCGGGCGGGCTCTGTCGGCCTACAACCTGGTGATCTTTGCGGGCGTGTTTGCGGTGCAGTGGGGCCTTGGCCTGTTGCTGGATGTCCTGAAGGCCCAAGGGCTGCCTGAAGTGCAGGCGTTTCAAGTGGCGTTTGCGGCTTTTGGTGGGGCCAGTGTGCTGGCTTATCTGGTGGCGTGCCGGGCAAAGACGCCATAATCAATGCCCAACTCTGACTTCGTATGAACACCGGCATCCTTATCATCGCCCACGCTCCCCTTGCCAGTGCATTGCGAGCCTGTGTGCTGCATGTGTACCCGGACGCGGGAGACGGCATCAGCGCACTGGATGTTCCCGCCAACGAAAACCCCGACGTGACCCGCGCCGCAGCCCTTGCGCTGCTTCGCCAATTGGGTGCGCCGCAGGCGCTGGTGCTGACCGACGTGTTCGGCGCCACCCCCTGCAACGTGGCCCAGAAAGTGGTGGATGGTCATCAGTCCAAGCTGGTGGTGGGTGTCAACCTGCCCATGCTGCTGCGCACCGTCAATTACCGGCATGAGCCGCTGGACGTTTTGGTCACCCGAGCGCTCGCCGGTGGCACCCAGAGCATCATGCAAGTCGCGGTCACCGCACCGCAAAACCAACATCGTAAAACCCATGATCAGCACCAACACGACCATAGTCAATAAACTGGGCCTCCATGCACGGGCCTCGGCCAAGTTCACCAAATTGGCGGGCAGCTTCCCTTGCGAGGTCTGGATGTCCCGCGGTGAGCGCCGTGTCAATGCCAAAAGCATCATGGGCGTGATGATGCTGGCAGCCGGCATCGGCTCCGAGATCACCCTCGAGACCAGCGGCGACCGTGAGCAAGAAGCCATGGACGCCTTGTTGGCCCTGATCAACGACAAGTTCGGAGAAGGCGAATGAACCCGCTGCCCCTGACCCTGCGGAGCCTGCAGACATGACATTTTCGGTCCACGGCCTCGCGGTTTCCCGGGGCATTGCCATCGGGCGCGCGGTCTTGGTCGCGTCAAGTCGGGTGGACGTTGCGCACTACTTCATCAAACCGGATGAGGTGGATGCCGAAATCGCCCGGGTGCGGGCAGGCCGCGATGCGGTGGTTGAAGAAATCTACCGCCTCCAAACCAGCATCAGCCGCATGGGGCCCAAAGAGGCGCCTACTGAACTGGCCGCTTTGCTGGATGTGCATTTGATGCTGCTGCAAGACGAAGAGCTGGTCGGCGGCGTCAAGCACTGGATCACCGACCGCCTGTACAACGCCGAGTGGGCCTTGACCACCCAGCTTGAAATCATTGCCCGCCATTTCGATGAAATGGAAGACGCCTACCTGCGCGAGCGCAAGGCCGA
>DAINNP010000219.1:0-1278 GCA_036735785.1 Rhodoferax sp.
CTGGTGAGCGAGGCGACCGGCAGCAGGCCGCGCTGCAAAAACGGCATGCGGTCAATCGCCACCGCCACACAAAAGCCCAAGCCGCAGCCCAGCGCCCAACCGATGAGCACCGCCTTGCCCACGGTTTGCACAAAGTCGCCCCAGAGTTTGGGCGCGTGGTCCCACAGGGCACCCATCACCAGGCTAGGTGCGGGCAGCAACACGCGGGGCACATCCAGCGCGCGCACCAAAATCTCCCAGAACAGCACCACCCAGGCACCAAACAGGGCCGCGGTGGCCATGCCCACCCAGCTGCGCCCCTGGATGGCTGCCATGCGGTAGACGCTGTAACCCGCCACCAGGGCCAACAGCACGATGCCGGGCCAGAACCATGGAGCAACGCCGGTAGCGACGGTTTCGATTGCGGCTGTATCGCTCATTTCGCCCCCCGGCTACGCAACACCAAACGCTCCACACCGGCCACGATGCCAGTGAGCGCTAGACCCAACAGGGCGGACATCACCAACGCCGACCAGATTTGCGTGGTCTGCCCGTAATACGAGCCTGTGAGCAAGCGGGCACCCAAGCCGGCCTGCGCACCAGTGGGCAACTCCGCCACCATGGCGCCGACCAAGCCCGCCGCCACGCCCACCCGCAGTGCGGGAAACAAGAAAGGCAGAGCCGCCGGCAAACGCAGCAACCACAGCGATTGCCAGCGCGAGGCGGCGTAGGTGTACATCATCTCGGTTTCTATTTTTTGCGGTGAGCGCAGCCCCTGCACCATGGCCACCGTGACCGGGAAAAAGCACAGGTACATCGCAATGAATGCTTTGGGCGCAGTGCCTGCAAAACCGAGGCTACCCAGCACCACCAGCACAATGGGCGCAATCGCCAGCACCGGCACGGTTTGCGAGGCCACGATCCAAGGCAGCAAGGCCTTGTCCAGCGTGCGGCTGTGCACGATAAGCACCGACAGCAGCAAGCCCAAGGCCGTGCCCATGGCGAAACCCAGCAAGGTCGACTGGCCAGTGACGATGACGTGATAGATCAGGTTACGGGGCGAGTCGATGGGCCATTCGGTGAGGCTCTCATAGAAGTCGGCAGCCACTTGGTGGGGCGCGGGCACGAGTGGGCGCTCCATGGTCATGGTCGCTTCAAACAGCTCCATGTGGGTGTAGCCAGCCTCTTCGTCCAGCACACGCTCGATGGCGCCTTGCGCGTTCATGCCCCAGGCCGCGCCGTACCAGGCCAGCACCACGGCCAGCAGCACCACCACGACCGGCAACCAGTCGTGCGCGA
>DAINNP010000219.1:1378-4028 GCA_036735785.1 Rhodoferax sp.
AGTGGTGGCCATCGGCTAAGGCCTCGCGCACTTCGTGGGCCAGCTCCATAAAAGCCGGCGTATCCCGCAAGCCCAGGTGGCGCTCATCGGGCAAGGGGGAGTCAATCACCTTGACGATGCGCCCGGGGCGCGGAGACATCACCACAATTTTGGTGGACAGATAGACCGCTTCCGAAATGCTGTGGGTCACAAACACCACGGTGCGCCGCTCGCGCTGCCAGAGCTGCTGCAGCTGTTCGTTGAGCCGGTCGCGGGTGATCTCGTCGAGCGCACCAAAGGGCTCGTCCATCATCAAAATCTTGGGCTCGAAGGACAGCGCCCGCGCAATCGACACGCGCTGCTGCATGCCACCAGAGAGCTGCCACGGGTATTTGCCCTCAAAGCCTTTGAGACCCACGCGCTCCAAGTGCTCGAGGGCAATGGCTTTGGCCTCGGCCCTGCCTTTGCCTTGGATTTGAAGCGGCAGGGTCACGTTGGCCAGCACATTGCGCCAAGGGAACAGCGCGGGTGCCTGGAACACATAACCATAGGCACGGGCCAGCCGGGCGTCATGCGGGCTCACACCATTGACCAGCACCTCGCCGGAGCTGATGTGCTCCAGGTCTGCAATCACCCGCATCAGCGTGGTTTTGCCACAACCGGACGGGCCGATCAGGGAGACAAACTCGCCTTCACGTATATCCAGATCGATGTTGGATAGCGCGTGAACCGGTGTATCCGCCGTCTGGTAGATGACGCTGGCATTGCGGACAGCCACCGCGGTGCGGGCAGCGATGGGCGCCGCGGTGTGGGAGGTGGCCCGGGGGCCTGATGCTTCGGAATGGTTCATTGGCACACAGTAGCAGGAGTCATGGCTGCACCAAGGATGGGCACAGCCGCCGATTCAACCGTCACAAGTTAACCAAACGGTCAAGTTATAGACCCATCCTAGCCAGTTCCGTGCCAAACCTATTACGGGGTTTGTACGGGGCCTGTGTGTCAGCCCTTGTCTGGCGATGCGCCGATCGGCTGCAAACGACCGAGCTTGTGGGCCAGCTCGATAGCCGAGCTCACCCCCATTTTTTCGAAGATATTGGCGCGGTGAAACTCCACCGTGCGCGGAGTGATGCCCAAATGATCGGCAATGTTCTTGTTGTAGTGCCCGAGGATGAGCTGGTCCAGCACCTCGCGCTCGCGGGGGCTGAGCGAAGCCAGTGCATAGCGCAGGCGGTGCGCCTCTTGGTTGGCGTTGCCGTGTGCTGCTGCAGCGGCCAGGGCCTGCTCGACACGGTCGACCAGCACATTGTCTTGAAACGGTTTTTCCAGAAAGTCCCAGGCCCCGTTTTTCACGGCGGCAACCGCCGTGCCCACATCGCCATTGCCCGTCAAAAACAACACGGGCCAGGGGCAGGCCAATGCTTTGAGTTGCTCAAACACCTGTAGGCCGGTCATGGGCACCATCCGGATGTCGAGCAGCACCACTGCCTGCTCCCACACACCGGCGCGGGCTTTGACCGAGTCGATAAACGGCGGGCCACTGTCCCAAGTGGTGGCTTTGTGACCCCGCGAGTCAAACAACCATGCCAAGCCCTCGCGCATGTCGGCGTCGTCATCAACGATGTAAATGGCTGCAGTGCTCACAGGTGCCTTTCTGGGGGGCCTATTGTGCCGCCAGCGGCAAACTGACCGTGAACCGGGCACCGCCCAGCTCCGGTGCACGGTCTACGACGATGCGCCCGTGGTGGGCCTCGACGATGGAGCGGCAAATCGGCAAGCCCATGCCCATGCCGCCTTCTTTGCTGCTGTAAAACGCATCAAAAATATGCGCCTGACTTTCATCGGGCACCCCCGGCCCGTTGTCCGATACGCTGAGCTGCGCCCACTCCCCCTCCACCAGCAACGCCACATGCACTTGCGGCGTATCCGAGTGCGCTTGGGCAGCCTCTTGGGCGTTGGTGAGCAGGTTGTTGAGCAAGTGCTCGATCAGCAGCTCATCCGCCTTAACCCAGACCGGTGCGAGCTCGGGCATGGCGTGGGGAGCCATGCTCTGGAGCACCGGCACCAGATCGAGCCGCTGCAAGGAAATTTCGCGCCGCCGGGCGATGGCGTTCACCCGCTGAATGATGCGCCCGGCCCGCTCCGCGAGGCCGGCGATACGTTGCACCACAGGCGCCGTTTCATCAGGGCTGATGCGTCCGTCCTTCAACCGGTTCAGCAAGCCGGTGGCGAAACTGCTGAGGGCACCGAGCGGCTGGTTGAGTTCATGGGCCAGGGTCGACGCCACCTCGCCCACGGCCACCAGACGGCCTGTGGCCTCCAGACGCTCCTGCTGCTGCAAGGCAACGGCTTGCGCCCGCTTGCGCTCGCTGATATCCAAGACAGAGCTCATCCAGCCGATGTGTGCACCGGTGTCGGTGTGGAGCGGGGCTTCGTGGATCAGCACATCCAACAAATGGCCATCCCGGTGCTGAAACTGCACCTCGACACCATCGATCTGCGTGCCATGGGCCAGGATGTCGCGGTGCACTTGCTCAATGTGACTGTCATTGCCCTTGGGCCAATACGGCATGGGTGCCGAGACGCCCACCAGCGCCTCCGCCGGGTAGCCCACCAGGCGGCAAAACGCCTCGTTGACATACAGCACCCGGCCTGCCATGTCCCACGCCCGCAG
>DAINNP010000220.1:0-1246 GCA_036735785.1 Rhodoferax sp.
AAAAAGTGCATCAATCTGGAGTTTGAAATGTTGAATAAATCTGTCGTTGCAATCGCAGTTGCAACCCTTGCAATGGGCGTTCAGGCGGGCGAACTGGCTACTGACAAAGACGTGAAGTTTGAAGTCAACGTGGACGTTGGCACCTACCATGTCAGCAAGCGCAACGCGGCTGGCCGTGACATCAATGAAGTGATGGGCAAGGGCCTGAACCAAGTCGAAATCAAGGCGACCAAGAACATCAATGAAGACATCTCCATCTTCGGTGAAATCGAAGTGGACTACGACCCCGTTGTCGACAACTCCAATTTTGTGTCTGACGACACCCGCGTAGGCATCGCCAGCAAGAAGTACGGTCGCTTCTCTGCAGGCCAGTTCGACAGCTACATTGAAGACAACGTGATGGAAGTGTTGGGCGTCGGTCACGGCGAAAACGGCTTCATGACGGAGCCGGGCTCTGCCAACAAAGGTCGTCACCTGCAATACAGCCACAAGCTGGGTGACCTGGCTTTTGCAGTCGACTACACCTCTGCCATTGGCCCCACAACCAACCCAGAGAACTCCAATGGCTTCGCCCTGGCAGCCAGCTACAAATTCGGCAACCTGACATTGGCAGGCGGCTGGAGCGAATTCGCCAAGTACAAGGCAGATTCGTCCAAAACTCAAGGTGAACTCAATACTGATCGCTACGCCACCGGTTTGGCCGCCACTTACCAAATGGGCAACCTCGGCTTGAAAGGCCTGGTCGCTGAGGTGGAGAGCACTACCAAAATCAAGACCAGCTATACCGGCGTGGCCTTGACCTACGTGATGGGCCAGTTCGACTTTGGCGTGTCCATGCAAAAAGTGAAGCCAGAGAATGCCAACGGCCGCGATGAGTGGTCCGCAGGCGTGGGCTACACACCGTTCAAGAACATGCAGTTCTATCTGGACTTCGCCGGTTTGGCTAAACCCAAGGGCGAAGGCGACGTGGTGGAACTGGGCCTGAAGTACACCTTCTAAGCGCTTTCAAGGATTCCAAGGTTTTATGCCCGGGCGCAAGCCCGGGCTTTTTTCATGGTGGCCTTGCCGCGCGCGTGGTGACTCAGGCTTTGAGTTTGAACCCCGATAGGTGCTGTGCCAAATGCATGGCATGCGCCTGCTCGTAGTCCGGTTTGCCTAGTGCGCCGTAGGCAAAGTGCGGTTGCAGCGGTTTTGTCCAAGCGGTAAAAGCTGCCATGGCATTTTGTAGCCGGGCCAGTGATGCGGC
>DAINNP010000220.1:1346-4020 GCA_036735785.1 Rhodoferax sp.
GTGCTGAATTGCAGGCCCCGGTCTTCGCCCGCAGCGCACGCTGTCAGTGTGCCGCTCGCCACCAATGCAGCCAGCCCAGCGCTGCGCTTCAAGCAACATCTTCTCTGCAAATCCGGCGATGCGTGCATGGCAGACGCCCTTTTAAATTTCCATGTTGTCGATGAGGCGTGTGCTACCTAAGCGTGCCGCCGCCAGCACCACTTTGGCATCGCCTGCCTGTGGGGCCTGCAAATCTGACTGGCGGCGCACAGCCACGTAGTCAGGCATCCAACCGGCGGCGCGCAGCGCTTGCATGCCGTCGTTTTCCAGCCGAGCGAGGTCGGTCTCGCCAAAGCGCACGGCGTTCACGATGCCGCGCAAGATGCCAGACAACAACAAGGCCTCTTCCCGCTGTGCCGGAGTCAGGTAGCCATTGCGGCTGGAGAGCGCAAGGCCTGCCTCGTTACGCTGGGTCTCACCGCCAACCACGTCGATCGGCAAAGCGAACTGCTTGACCATATTGCGGATCACCATCAGCTGCTGGTAGTCTTTTTTGCCGAACAGGGCGGTACGCGCTTGGGTGACTGCCAGCAACTTCATGACCACCGTACACACCCCGATGAAAAAACCGGGGCGGAAGTGGCCCTCCAGAATATCTGCCAGCTCAGTCGGAGGGTGCACCTTGAATGTTTGCGCCTGAGGGTAAAGCTCGCTCTCTTTGGGGGCAAACACAATATCGCAACCCGCAGCTTCCAGGTGTTGGCAATCTGCTTCCAGGGTCCGGGGGTAGGTGTCGAAATCCTCGTGCGGTGCAAATTGCAGCCGGTTTACAAAGATGGTGGAAATCGTTACGTCGCCCAGCGGCTTGGCCTGACGCACTAGGGCTAAGTGGCCAGCATGCAAGTTGCCCATGGTGGGCACGACGGCTGGGTGACGGTATTGGCTGAGTGCTTCGCGTAGCTCAGAAATAGTGTGAATCAGTTGCATCGTTTCTCACCACGCGTGAACAGCGTCTTCCGGAAAGCTGCCGTTTTTGACTGCGGCCACATAGGCCTCCATGGCTCCACGGATACTGGTAGCTTCGAGCATGAAGTTGCGCACGAACTTCGGGTTTTTGCCCAGATTCACCCCCAGCATGTCATGCAGCACCAGCACTTGACCGGCGGTGCCCTTGCCGGCGCCGATCCCGATGGTGGCGCACTGCGGCAACTCACGGGTCAGCTCGGCAGACAAAGGGGCAGGCACCATCTCCAGCACCACCATGCTGGCACCCGCGTCTTGCAGTTCGTGGGCCTGCTTTTTCATGATGTCGGCAGCCGCATCACCGCGGCCTTGCACTCGGTAGCCGCCGAGGGCGTGCACGGTCTGCGGCGTCAGGCCCAAATGGGCACACACCGGGATGCCGCGCTGCACCAAGAACTGCACTACCTCGGTGGTCCAGCCGCCGCCTTCGAGCTTGACCATGTGCGCGCCTGCCTGCATGAGCACGCTGGCACTGCGAATGGCTTGCTCTTTGGATTCCTGGTAGCTGCCGAAGGGCAAGTCGCCAATCAGCCATGCGGTGCCTTGGGCACGGCGCAGGCCGCGGGCCACGCTCTCGGTGTGGTAGGCCATGTCTTCGAGGGTGACGCCCACGGTGCTGTGGCGTCCCTGGCAGACCATGCCGAGGGAGTCACCCACCAAAATGCACTCCACACCTGCCGCGTCCGCCACCGCCGCAAAGGTGGCGTCGTAGGCGGTCAGCATGGTGATTTTTTCACCCCGGGTGTGCATCTCCTGGATGCGGGGCAAACTGATGGGCTTGCGTGTGGACGGCGCTGACGCAGGGGGCAGCGTGCCGTAGGGAGTCGCGTTGGTTGCGCTAGAGGCTTGTTCACCGGTCGGGTTCAGGGCCATGGGGGACTCCAAAAATCGGGATTACAAATCGGGCTTGCCGAGGGTTTGGCGAAAGTGGGGCGAATACTAACCGCAGTTGCGAGCCCTGAAATAGAGAGCCCGGTTCAGGTAGGTGCATAGGCCAGGCGCACATAGATCGGCGCGAAGGCCTCCGCCTGGGTGATTTCGATCAGGGTTTCTTTCGCCAGCTCCAGCAGGGCGATGAAGGTCACCACCAGCACCGGCGTGCCTTGGGTCGTGTCAAACAAGTCTTCGAAGCCTACGAAACGCTGCCCCTGCAGCTTTTTGAGCACGATGCTCATGTGCTCGCGCACCGAGAGCTCTTCGCGGCTGATCTTGTGGTGCTGCACCAGCTTGGCCCGCTTCAAGATGTCGCGCCAAGCGCTTTGCAGCTCTTCCACTCCCACATCCGGAAAGCGGGGTTTGAGGCTCTGCTCGATGTAGACGTTGGCTTTTAAAAAATCCCGTCCGTATTGCGGTATCGCGTTCAGCCGGGCGGCTGCCAGCTTCATTTGCTCGTATTCGAGCAAGCGGCGCACCAGTTCTGCCCGCGGGTCTTCGGCTTCTTCACCCTCAGCCACCTTTTTGGGGGGCAGCAACATGCGCGATTTGATCTCGATCAGCATGGCTGCCATCAGCAGGTACTCGGCCGCCAGCTCCAGGTTGCGTTTGCGGATTTGCTCCACATAAACCAAGTACTGCTTGGTCACGCTCAACATCGGAATGTCGAGGATGTTGAAGTTTTGCTTGCGGATCAGGTAGAGCAACAAGTCCAGCGGCCCTTCAAAGGCCTCCAGAA
>DAINNP010000221.1:0-4011 GCA_036735785.1 Rhodoferax sp.
CGCACCATGGCGGCCTGGCTGTCCAGCATGGCCTCGTCCATGTTGATGTCGATGATCTGCGCGCCGTTTTCCACCTGCTGGCGGGCCACGGCCAGCGCTTCCTCGAACTGGCCGTTCAAGATCATGCGAGCGAATGCCTTGGAGCCGGTGACGTTGGTCCGCTCACCCACGTTCACAAACAGGCTGCTGCTGTCGATGGAGATGGGCTCCAAGCCCGAGAGCAGCATAGGCGCTACGAAATTGATAGCTGCTGGCGCAGAGGATGCTTGGGCTTGAGGCATAAAAGACCTAAAAATCAAAATTCAGCGGCTTACACCGCAACCCAGGCACCACTGCGCTGGGAGGCAAACAGCGCATCGATGATGCGCATGTTCTGGATGGCGTCTTCCACGCCGTACTGCAAAGGTTGCTCACCGCGAATGGCTAGCGAGAAAGCATCGCCCTCCAGGCTGTACTGGTCGCAGGCGGCAAAGGTTTCGACCACCGCTTCGCGACCGCCGAGTACCTTGCCATCATCCACAAAGATGCGGGTTTCCTGGCCTTGGGGCGCATTGAACGGGATTTCAATTTCCACCCGCTTTTCGGTGCCCACCACATGCACCCGCTGATAAGGCGTGGTTTGCATGGACACGGTGAAATCCAAGCGGCGGCCATTGCCGAAATCGAGCAAGGCGCTGAAGCTGCGGTCCACACCGAAGTCCGGGTCCATGTCCGCCAGCGCCATTACCCGCACCGGCTCTGCACCAAACAAAAAGCGTCCGGCCACGATGGGGTAGCAACCAATATCCATCAGCGCGCCGCCACCCTTGCTGGCATCGTTGCGGATGTTGTTTGCGTTGCGGTTGAAGTACGAGAACCACACTTGCACCGCACGCAAATCGCCCAGCGCGCCACTCTGCACCAGCTCGCGGGTGCGCAGCCACTGGGGGTGAAAGCGCACCATGAACGCTTCCATGATGTGCACCTTGCCTGCCACTTCGCGCAGCTGGGCCGCCTCGTTGGCGTTCAAGGCGATCGGCTTTTCACACAGCACGTGCTTGCCCGCGCGGGCTGCCGCCAGCGTCAAGGGCACATGTTGGTCGTTCGGCAGAGGGTTGTAAATAGCCTCGATCGACGGGTCCGCCAACAGCTCCTCGTAGGACCCGTAGGCTTTGGGAATACCCAACTTGCCCGCCGCCGCCTGCGCGCTCTCCAGGGAGCGCGAGGCGATGGCCTGCACATCACACCACTGGCTGCGCTGCAGCGCAGGGGTGACCTTTTCCATGCCGATCTTGGCGGTGCTCAGCACGCCCCAGCGGACTTTGTTCATGGCATGTCCTTTTGATCAACCACTGGGTTGGCTCTGCACATGCGGATTCGGCCGATTTGCACCGTAAGCGCTTCAGTACATGTAAATCAATGACAAACCAACGTGGTTGCCATTGAAGGGTGGATTGGTGATGGAGTAATTGGTCGGTTGCTTGGCAATGGCCTTGCCATCGAAGCGATCCACCACGTAGCGAATAGACACACCAAAGCGACCATATGGGTTCCCGCCGCGCTGAGTCAGGTACTGCGCCTCTGCCACCAAACCGGTGCTGGCTTCATAGGTCTGGTCATAGCCTGCGCCAACGCCACTGGTTTCCAGCTTGGTGTTGCTCAGCAAGCGCGCGCCGCCGCCCAAACGCCAGTTTGCACCTACGTTGCGAAATACCAAGATCTCCACCGGCATGCGGACAAAGGCCAACTCGCCGTTGCTCGCGGAAGTGGTTGTTTTTTCGTAGCCCAGGCCCACTGAAATATCGTAATCAGGAGTGACGGAGTAACTCACACCGCCAGCAAAGGCATTGCCGTTACCTGCCTTAATGCTGAAGCGCGAACCGCTTACATAAGTTCCGCCCGCCACTTCCGAACTGCTTTCGCCAAAATTCTGGCCGGCCTTGACGAAAAAACTCCAAGGCGAGGATTGGGCTGCAACCCCGTTTGCTACACACGCAATCGCTGCAGCAACCAAAACTTTCTTCATAACAAACTCCCTTTTTAAAAATAAACCCACTCGAAAATCTTTGGCAAGAGCCGGCCCCACCGGATCTCAAGCCGCTTCTTTATAGAAATACCCCCGCTGCACGCTGCGGGTCGCCAAGGGCGACACCGCATGGGCAATCGCGCCAATGTGGTCAGGCGTGGTGCCGCAGCAGCCGCCGACGATGTTGACCAGGCCTTCGGCCGCAAACTCGCGCACCAGGCGGCTGGTCACATCGGGGGTTTCGTCAAAGCCGGTATCGCTCATGGGGTTGGGCAGACCGGCGTTGGGGTAGCAGCTGATAAAGGTGTCGGTCGCGACCTTGTTCAGCTCCTGGATGTAGGGACGCATCAGTGCGGCCCCCAGCGCACAGTTCAGGCCGATGGCCAGTGGCTGGGCATGACGCACGCTGTGCCAGAAAGCGGTGACCGTCTGGCCACTCAAAATGCGGCCGGACGCGTCGGTCACCGTGCCGCTGATGAGGATGGGCAGGCGCTCGCCGCTGGCTTCAAAGTACTCATCCACCGCAAACAGCGCAGCTTTGGCGTTGAGCGTGTCAAAAATGGTTTCCACCAGAATCACGTCCGCTCCGCCCTCGACCAGCGCCTTGGTCTGGTCGTAATAGGCGGCACGCAGCTCTTCAAACGTCACATTGCGGGCGCCGGGGTCGTTCACATCGGGGCTGATGCTGGCGGTTTTGGGTGTAGGGCCGAGGGCGCCGCACACAAAACGCGGTTTGTCAGGCGTGCTGTACTTGTCGCAGGCGGCGCGGGCCAGCTTGGCCGAGACAAAATTCATTTCGATGGCCAAGTCGGCCATGTCGTAATCCGCCTGGGCCACAGTGGTCGCGCCGAAGGTGTTGGTTTCGATCATGTCCGCGCCAGCCGCCAGATAGGCCTCGTGGATGTCGGTGATCACGTCCGGGCGTGTCAGGCTCAGCAACTCGTTGTTGCCTTTGACGTCTTTGGGGAAATCTTTGAACCGGTCGCCCTGACTGCCCGGGCCGGCGTAGCCCTCGCCACGGTACTGGGCTTCGCCCAGCTTGAAGCGCTGAATCATGGTGCCCATGGCGCCATCCAGAATGGCGATGCGGCTGGCCAGAATGCCGGGGAGCGATTGCGCGCGGGTATAGGTAATGGGCTTCATGGTGCGGCTCACTGTGTGGATTGAAACAAGTGAGCGCAGTTGGAGTCCCCAAGCCTGACCGGTTCCGCCGTGCGGCGGACCCCGGCTGCAGCGCCCCTTGGGTTCACGGATTTTAAACGACAACTGCAGCCCCACTTTGGCCCCATACCCACAAGTGCGCATCGCCATGCAGTTTCGGGTCCATGCTGTGCCGCAGCGCTGCCGGCAGGGCCGCGACCATGCCCGACAATAGGGACCGCAGTGCCTCGGCGTGCCGCCATCACGCCACACCGCCGGATTTTGTATGTTTTCGAGCTCCAGCCCAAGTTCTACTTGGGCAAACAGCTCTTATTTTGATAGCAATTTAGTGCCTCACCTGTCCATTCTTCGCGATGTTTTTGGTTACGCGGCCTTCCGCGGGCCACAGGAATCCATCGTGGAACATGTGATCGCGGGGGGTGACGCGCTGGTGCTCATGCCTACCGGTGGCGGCAAAAGCTTGTGCTACCAGGTGCCAGCCATCGCCCGCCAGCAAGCGGGCTTGGGCGCCACGCTGGTCATTTCCCCCCTGATTGCGCTGATGCACGACCAGGTGGGCGCCTTGCATGAAGCCGGGGTGAGCGCCGCCTTTCTGAACTCCACCCTCAGCAGCGACGAGGCCTACCAAATCGAGCAGCAACTGCTGCGCGGCGAGATCACCCTGCTTTACGCAGCCCCGGAGCGTGTCAGCAACGCACGCTTCTTGGCCTTGTTGGATTCGCTCTTTGAGCGCGGCAAGCTGAGCCTGTTTGCCATCGATGAAGCCCACTGTGTGAGCCAGTGGGGCCACGACTTCCGGCCCGACTACCGCAACCTCACGGTGCTGCACGAGCGCTACCCCGGCG
>DAINNP010000222.1:0-4010 GCA_036735785.1 Rhodoferax sp.
ACCCCCGCGCCTAAGCGCACCACCGTGAGAAAACAATGAGCATTCACATCATGAGCGCGCCCTGCTGCTGGGGCGTGGACGACGTCAAGAACCCCCATCTGCCCCACTGGACCAGCGTGTTGCGCGAGGCTGCAGAAGCAGGCTACCAAGGCCTGGAGCTGGGCCCCTATGGCTATATGCCACTGGACATTGGCACCGTGTCCACAGAGTTGGACAAGCACCGCTTGCGTATCGTGGCCGGCACCATCTTCGACGACCTGGTCGCGGCCGGGAACGGCGCCAGCCTGCTGCGCCAGACCCATGAAATCTGCGCGCTGATCCGCCAACTTCCCAAACTCCCCACTGAAGCAGGGCAACGCTTTACTGCGCCCTACTTGGTAGTGATGGACTGGGGCCACGACGAGCGCGACTACGCAGCAGGCCATAGCGAGCAAGCGCCGCGCCTCAACCCAGCGCAATGGAACACCATGGTGGGACACATCCGTGCGATTGCCGAGCTGTCGTGGAAGGAGTACGGCATACGCACCGTTATCCATCCTCATGCGGGTGGCTACATCGAGTTTGCCGATGAGATCGACCAGATCATGGCCGACATTCCTCACGAGGTGGCAGGCTTGTGCATAGACACCGGCCACAGCTACTACGCCGGCATGGACCCGGCAACGTGGTTGCGCAAATACGCGCACCGCATCGACTACGTGCACTTCAAAGACATTGACCGCACGGTCTTCGACGCCGTGCTGGCCAAGCGCATCCGTTTCTTTGAAGCTTGCGGTGAAGGCGTGATGTGCCCCATCGGCAAGGGTGTGCTGGACTACGACGGCATCCGCCAAACCCTCATTGATATCAACTACCACGGCTACATCACCGTCGAGCAGGAGCGCGACCCGCGCAACAAAGGCTCGGTAATGAAAGACGTCAAAGCCAGCCGCGACTTTTTGCGCGGCGTCGGATTCAACTGAAGGAAACCACATGATCAACGGAGAAAACCTTGTTCCCGCATCCATCCCCTGGGGCATGGTGGGCGGCGGTCGCCAGAGCCAGATCGGCTACATCCACCGCTCTGCGGCCTTGCGCGACGGCGTGTTCAAACTGGTAGCCGGCGCATTTGATATCGATGCCCAGCGCGGCCGGGATTTTGGCACCGCCATCGGTGTGGAGGCTGGGCGCTGCTATGCGGACTACAAAGCCATGTTCGCCACGGAGGCACAACGCCCGGATGGCATACGCGCCGTGTCGATTGCCACCCCCAACGGCACCCACTTCGCCATCAGCAAAGCGGCGCTGGAAGCTGGCTTGCATGTGGTGTGCGAGAAGCCGCTGTGCTTTACCACCGCCGAGGCCGAAGAACTGCGGACCCTGGCTGCAGCCAGGAACAAAATTGTGGGAGTGACCTACGGCTACGCAGGCCACCAATTAATTGAACAGGCCCGCGACATGATTGCAGCGGGCGAGCTGGGTGACATCCGCATCGTGCAGATGCAGTTCGCCCACGGTTTTCACAACGAGGCGGTAGAAGCCGCCAACCCGGCCACCCAGTGGCGCGTGGACCCCAAGATGGCAGGCCCCAGCTATGTGCTGGGCGACATCGGCACCCACCCGCTCTACCTGAGCGAAGTGATGCTACCCAAGCTCCACATCAAGCGCCTGATGTGCTCGCGCCAGAGCTTTGTGAAAAGCCGCGCCCCCTTGGAGGACAACGCATTCACCATCATGGAATACGACACCGGTGCAGTGGGCTATGTGTGGTCTTGCGCGGTGAACGCCGGCTCCATGCATGGCCAGAAAATCCGTGTGATTGGCAGCAAGGCCAGCATTGAGTGGTGGGACGAGCGACCCAACCAGATGACGTTCGAGGTACAAGGCAAACCCCTGCAAGTGCTGGAGCGCGGCATGGGTTACCTGCACCCTACCGCACTGGCAGACGACCGCATTGGCGGTGGCCACCCCGAGGGCCTGTTTGAAGCGTGGTCCAACCTGTATGTGCGCTACGCCCGAGCGATGTTCGCCAGCGACCGGGGTGATGCAGCTGCACTGGCCACCATCCACTACCCCGGTATCGAAGCCGGCATCGATGGCGTGCGCTGGGTGGAAAACTGCGTCCGTTCCGCAGACGCAGGTGCCACCTGGGTGAACTACGCCTGACGCATCAAGCAGCGACCTGCTCGCGAATCCAGCCGATGCTGTCGGCGAGTGCCGCTTGCGGATCTGCCAACTCTTGCACTTCTGTCGCGAAGGGCTCAAAGCTGAACGGGCCGGTGTAGCCAGCGGCTTGCAGGGCGCGGATCTGGGGCACGTTGCCCAGACGGTCGCGCTTGTCGACCAGCACGCGGTGGGCGTCGAGCATTTTGTCGACGGACACATCCGCATCAGCCACGCCGGAGATATGCACTAGGCCGGTCCACTCAGGGAAGAACTCGGTTTCGCTTGCCAGGTGGTGGTGGAAGGTGTCGTGCACCAGCTTGAACAGGCCTTCGCCGCCGGCTTCCTTGATGGCAGCAATCGCATCCGCCTTGCGGCGCAGGGAAGACACGGGGAAACCCAGCGGCTCCACCAGCCCCTTGATGCCACGGGACTCCAGAATGGGCTTGATGGCCTTGAGGGCGGTGACCACGCTGGCTTGCGACACAGGAGTACCGTCGTTCAGCGGGCACATGACCAAGGCCTCTGCACCGGATGCGGCGGCGTAATCGGCCAGCTTCTCGGTCTGGGCACGGCGCTCGTCGTTCCACACATTGAAGGGGTACAGCGCGTTGATGGACAACAGCTTCACGCCCGCCGCAGCGGCAGCGGCCTTGACGTCAGCAGGCGCCAAGGTGCCCACCACGTTGGGGGTGTCGTTACGGATTTCCACATCGGTCACGCCCAGGGCGCGGGCCATGGCAAAAAACTCAGCGGGAGATTGGCGGGGTGCCAGGATATGGCTCAAAGAAAAGCGCATGGTGATCTTTCAGTGTGTTGGGCTTTAGTTGTAGAGGCTGGGGCGTGCAGGCAATTCGATAGCAACCGCTTGACCATTGCTTTCTTGGGCAAGCACGCAGGCGTCTGACGTCACGGCGGCGGCAAAGCCATCCCATGCGCTCGGGCCGGTCGCGCCGCCCTTGGAGGCTGCGGCGATGAAGTCGTTCAGCTCCACGTCGTAGCTGGCCACGAAGCGGTCTTTCCAGTCGGTGAGGATGGTGCTCTGGCGTTTTGCACCCAGGCGCATATCGATGGCCATAGGCTCAGGCAACTTGGCGGTGCCTTCTTCACCCACCACTTCGCACTGGATGTCGTAGCCATAAGCGCAGTTCACGAAGATTTCGACGTTGATGAGCACCCCCTTTTTGGTCTCCAACACCACGACTTGCGGGTCACGCAGCTTGGTGTGGCTGCGGGCGGCATTGCGGGGGTAGAGCACGCGGGCGGACACGTAGTCGTCGTTCAGCAACCAACGGAACACGTCGATTTCATGAATCAGGGTGTCGTGGATCGCCATGGGCGTCACGTAGGCTTCGGGCACAGCAGGGTTGCGGTGCGCGGCGTGGACCAGGATGGGCGCACCGGTGTGGTTTTCCACGGCCTGCTTCAAGGCCACATAGCCTGCGTCGTAGCGGCGCATGAAACCCACTTGCACCAAGCGGCGGCCGAACTTGACTTCCGCATCCACGATACGGCGTGCGCCTTCGGCAGTCGTGGCCAAGGGCTTTTCACAGAACACAGGCTTGCCAGCAGCGATGGCTGCCAGCACGTAGGGCTCATGGGTGGCACCCCAGGATGTCACCAACACGGCTTGCACTTCAGGTGCCGCAATCAGGGCCTCACCCGTGTCATACAGCTTGGCGTTGGGCGCGAGGTCTTTGCGAACGGCTTCGGCGCTGGCTGCGTTCACATCCGACAAAGCCACCACTTCGGCGCCTGCCAGCACTTGTTGAATACGACGTGTGTGGTCGCGGCCGATCATGCCGGTGCCGATGACACCAATTTTCAAAGTCATGGAATATCTCCTGAGGGTTGTTAATTGTTGGAAA
>DAINNP010000223.1:0-3975 GCA_036735785.1 Rhodoferax sp.
AAGGCATCATCCACAGCATGACGCCGCTGGAGCGCCGCAAGCCCGAGCTCATCAAGGCCACGCGCAAGCGCCGCATCGCTGCCGGTGCGGGCGTGCACGTGCAGGAAGTCAACCGCATGCTCAAAGAGTTTGAGCAGATGCAAGAGATGATGAAGAAGATGAAGGGCGGCGGCATGATGAAGATGATGAAGCGGCTCGGGGGCATGAAAGGCATGCCCAAGATGCCCTTCTGATGGCCGAACACACGCAGCAACAAGTATTGAAGGGCATCGGCCTGGCCATTCTGGCTATGGCCTGTTTCGCCACCCTGGACACCACCACCAAATGGGTGTCGCTGAGTGCCCCGCTCATGGTGGCCATGTTTTTCCGCTATGCATTTCAGGCCCTCGCTACCACGGCGATTGAGCTTCCCCGGCAGGGGCGAGCCTTGCTGCAGACCGAGCATTTGGGCTTGCACATCGCGCGTGGCGGCTTGTTGCTGGCGACCAGCATTTTTGCGTTTCTGAGCCTCAAGCACATGCCGGTGGGCGAGTTCACCGCCATTGTGCTGCTGACCCCGCTCATCGTGACACTGCTGGCCGCCCGCATGCTGCATGAAAAGGTGTCGCGCCTGCGCTTGTTGCTCGTGGCCGGCGGGTTTGTCGGTACCTTGGCGATCGTGCGGCCTAAAGGAGCAGATTTCAATTGGGCGCTGCTGTTTCCAGTGTGCGTGGTGCTGGCCAATGCAGGCTTTCAGCTGCTCACCAGCCGCATGACCCGCACCGAAGACCCAATGACCATGCAGTTCTATACCGGCTGGACCGGAGCCTTGGTGGCCGCCGTGGCATTGCCCTTTGCATGGGCGCCCATCACTTCGCCAGCGGTATGGGGCGGCCTGCTGTTGATGGGCTTTCTTGGTAGTCTGGGCCACTTCATCTTCATCCAGGCTTTTAAGCGCGCGCCGGTGGCGGTGCTCATGCCCTACATGTATGCCCAGATCGCGTTTGCCATGCTCGGTGGTTGGTTGATGTTTTCCCACGTGCCTGACCACTGGACCTTGGCTGGCATGGGCTTGATTGCGGTGTGCGGCGCCGCGGGGGCGTGGCTCACGGCGCATGAGAGCCGGGCTGCGGCGGAGGCGCCGGAGCACTAACGCGCCTGTTGAGGACTACCTCATGATGAAGATTTTTAAGCTAAATCGGTCTCTAGTCCCCGCTGATATTGCGTAGACCGCTCCTCATTTAATAGCTAAATGCACGCAGTTCTGTTGAACCTTTTACTCTTGCTCGCTGGAGGCGTGGCGTTCTTTGTGCTGTGGTTTGTCGCCCAACGGTATCTCCCAGTACAGCATTGGCTGCGCAAATGGGCTGCTATGTCGGTGGAGAGCAGGGGCTGGGTTGAGTCTGCACGCTTGGTGGGCATCGTATTGTTGATGTGCGTGTTTGTGGTGTTGACCATCGCTTACGCGTAATAACAGGCAGCAGCTCCAGCTATCTCCTTGTTGCTTGTGTTTGTTGGGCTACTCGCCATCGTCACAGAAGTTCACATCGGATCGTCGACATACACCGGCATCTGGGCGATGCCATATGGTTTGGTAAAACTTGCGTTTTTTGACTTGGGGCAGGTCCAAAGCAAAAAAAGGCTCCCGAGGGAGCCGTTGGCTTACAGCCTGTCTGCTTATGCGTTGGCTTGCGCTTTGCGGCGACGTGCTACGGCACCCATCAAGCCCAAGCCTGCCAGCAACATGGCGTAGGTTTCTGGCTCTGGTACGGGCGCAGAGATGGCAACGTCTTGGGTCCATTGATTGGAAACGTAACTTCTGTACTCTGTCCGCACCGACCCGACTGCGGTGTCTCCATACATATAAATTTGCATGAAAGAAAGGGTCCCTCCGTCTGTTGCCTCGCCAACCACACGCACTTCTGTGTCGGTGGAGCCACCGGCGTAGTAGCTGATCGCCATGGGGCTGTTCAGATAGAACGAAGGGGTGGCTGGCACCGTGTCTGAGGTGACTTCAAATGCAGGAGAGATGAATTGCACGTTCCCCCGTGGGGATGTCTTGCTTCCAAGGGTCGCATTCATGGTGGCTGAATACTTGAGTGTGCGACCTGTGGTGTTCGTCAGCGATAGCTCAATCCATTGTTCCCCGGCGACAGGGCTGATAGCGGCATATCCATATTGGTAGTACTGTGAGTAATCTTGGGCAGAGTATTCGTAGCTGGTAATCGCTGTGTACTGAGTAGTCTGGTACCACTGGGCCGTTGCCATGTCTTGAAAAGTACTCAAGACGCTTGCGGTCGTGAGAGTCTGGTAGTTTCGGTCGTTGAAGGTGTTGGTGTAGTTGTAAACCTGCTCGCCGCTGTCAATCAAGGTGAACTGTCCGACCAAATTGGCGGAGGTGGTGGCGGTAACAGACCCCGCCATAGCCGGTACGGCGCTGAGTGCTGCGACCACCAAAACAATGTTTTTCAATGCGTTCAAGATGTTTTCCTCTCTGGTTTAAATGGACTTGCGGCGGCGTGCCACGGCACCCATTAGGCCCAAACCAGCCAACAGCATGGCGTAGGTTTCTGGCTCTGGAACCGGTGTCACGGGAAAGCTCTTGCCTTGCACAAATGCACCTATCACCAGCATTTTGGTGACGGCAGTGTCTGTGTTGTTTTCGTAAAAAGTGCTGAGCTGGGTGGTGCGCAATGCACCTGCAACTGACATGCTGTCGCTCTGCACGGAGGTGGTGGGCAGCTCATCGCGAATGGCAAAGTAGGTGCCGGCATACGCACTTTCACCAAGGACTTGGTCAAAACTGGCGCTCAATGTGGACCGCGCACCAAATGAGATGACGGTCCGTGCTGCCACGGTGAACGTCAAGCTGGCATAGCTGATTGCGTCGTAGCGCTTGTCACTGCTGCTGTGCCCTTTGGCCATAAATGTGGCGGTGCTGAAGTCGTTGCCCGTGATGGCGGTCGTAGCATTGGTGTCCGCAATGTCGGCCGTGATCGGAGCGTTGCTGGAGGTGGCACGGATCTGCTCTTGGAGTGTTGTTCCAAAGTTGTCTTTGACCGTTGCCCGCAAATACAAAATGGGTGGGTCGACGCTCAGGCTTGCGGTGTGTACCGTGAAGTTCGAAATGGATGCAAATGACTCGGACGTCGCTAGGGCAGGTGTGGCAGTTGCACATGCCAACGTAGCGACTAGCGCGAACAAACCGGAACGCAAAACTTGCATAACACTCCCTGTGTAAATTTTTGTTACAAGGAGTATCCCCACAATCCGCGGGGTTGGACATAGGCCGTTCGGCCCATCGCAAGAGGGACGGGCCGAAAGACGCTGCGCTTAGCGTGTCGCGTTGTTTTTGCGGCGGCGTGCCACAGCGCCCAACAAGCCCAAACCTGCCAGCAACATGGCGTAGGTCTCGGGTTCAGGCACAGCGGGGATCACCGCGCCGTTGCGGACGCTGAAGTTGTATTGCCCCTGAACACCGGAGTCAAGTTGGTTGTGTGTCAAGGCGTTGTTGCCGGAGTTCAGCAGCGCGCCGTTGACTGCCGAGCCGGCAAGTTCAAAAGACTTGGTGGTCCCATTGGACCAGCCTGCGCGTGCTGATGAACCACCAAATCCGTCGGTGCCGCCGCTGGCGCTGCCGGTCTCCCAGCTGATGTTGTCGTAGTTGAATTGAAAGTCAAAGTTACCAGCGCCCGTGTCTGAGCGATCAGTCACGATCAGTTGAAAGGAGTTGGTCTTGTCGGCCTTGGAGTTGTAGTAGCCCACGTTGATCCAATTCACGCCAAAGGTCTGGCGTCCATTGATGGTGGCTTGGCCGTATTGGGTGAGTCCGCTGGCGGTGTTGCGGGTATCCACATCGGCAAAGAACGGCGCCAACATCGCATTGCTCGTGCTCAACAAGCTGAATGGGGTGTAGGTCGGCAGCTGGGTATTGAACGAGACGTTGCCGTTGTTGTTCACATAGAGTTTGTCGAAACTTTGGCCGTAAAAATTGAT
>DAINNP010000224.1:0-3973 GCA_036735785.1 Rhodoferax sp.
CGGGGACTTCACGCGGGACAGGCCTTTCCGAAGGTTGTACTAAAGTGCTGACGCAGTATGGCCGCGGGTAGGGTACGGGTCAAGCACACCCACCCACCACCTGCCTGTTATAACCCAGCCCCACGGCCCGCCCCGCGCGAGGAACTATTGCCCGCCACACCGGCTCTGACCCGCAGATGAACAATTCCTCCTTTTACGCCCGCGTGCGCCGCTGGCCTGCTGCTCTCCTTTTAATAGCAGCTTGCGCACTGTCCTCCGAGGCTCATGCCCAATTGGGGCCTGCAATCAGCCCCACGCTGGGCGGACCGGCTGCGAGCGCAGCCGCGGGAGCCACGGTGCGCACCGAACAGGTGAGCGCCGAGCTGTTGGTGCATGCGCCCGACGGGCTCACGCCCGGCAGCACCCTGTGGCTGGGCTTGCGGCTGCAACACCAGCCCCATTGGCACACCTATTGGAAGAACCCCGGCGACTCCGGCCTGCCCACGCTGCTGCAGTGGACGCTGCCACCTGGCCTGAGCGCCGGCGAGATTGCCTGGCCTGCCCCGCAAAAGATCGCCATCGGCACCCTGGCCAACCTGGGCTACGAAGGCGAGGTGCTGCTGCCGGTGCCCGTGCAGGTGAGCCGCGACTTCAAAGCCACCGGGCTGCCCCCGGGCGCCGAGGTGCAGCTGGCGGCCAGCTGGCTGGTGTGCCGCGAAGAGTGCATTCCCCAGGAAGGCCGTTTTAGTGTGCGGATACCGGCCCAAGGCTCCACCGCGCTGCACACCGGGCTCTTCAAGGCGGCGTGGGCCGCTGCGCCGCAGCCCTTCACCGGTAAGTTTGAAATCACTGCTGAGCCCGAAGGCCTGCGCCTGCAGGCGAGCGGCCTGCCCGCTGCATGGGTGGGCCGGGCCCTCCAGGCACTGCCCGAAACCGCCGAGTTGCTCGACACCCCGGCCCTGCCCTCCAACGCAGACCGCTTGCACCAGGGCGCACTTCAGCTCCGCCAGCAAGGCTGGGATGGCACCACCTGGCGGGCCTGGCTGCCTTACGCCGCCCAACGCAACACCTCGCCCACGCGCTTGGCGTGGGTGCTGAGCGCCGGTAGCACCGAGAGCCTGCGCGCCGAGGTGCCTGTGAACGGCACTTGGCCGCCGGTGGCCGCGATGGCAACCGTCTCGCCAGCCCTGCAAGCCGCGCTGGACAGCAATGCGCGCGGCAACGCCCCACCGCCCACCGCACAAAGCGGCTGGGCCTGGATGCTGATGGGCGCCCTGCTGGGCGGGCTGATTTTGAATTTGATGCCCTGCGTTTTCCCGGTGCTGGCGCTCAAGGTGCTGGGCTTTGCCGGCCAAAGCGCCCAGCCCCGTAGCCAGCAACGTGCCCAAGGCTTGGCCTACACCGCCGGAGTGGTGCTGTCGTTCATGGCGCTGGGTGGCTTGCTGCTGGCGCTGCGCGCCGGGGGCGAGCAGCTGGGTTGGGGCTTTCAGCTGCAGTCCCCCGCGGTGATTGTGGCCCTGGCCTTGTTGTTCACCCTGCTGGCGATGAACCTGGCCGGTTGGCTGCACATCGGCAGCGTAGTGCCCGACCGCTTGGCCGGACTGCAACTGCGGCACCCGGTGGCTGAGGCGTTTTTGTCGGGGGTGCTGGCGGTGGCGATTGCCTCGCCGTGCACCGCGCCGTTCATGGGCGCGTCGCTGGGCTACGCCATTACTTTGCCGGGCGCGCAGTCTTTGGTGTTGTTTGCGGCACTCGGCATGGGCATGGCCTTGCCCTACCTGCTGGCGAGCTGGTGGCCCGCGGTGGGCCGGATGCTGCCGCGCCCCGGTGCCTGGATGGAGACTTTCAAGCATTTCCTGGCATTCCCCATGGCGGCCACCGTGGTGTGGCTGGTGTGGGTGCTGGGTCATCTGGCCGGTGTGGATGGTGCTGCCAGCTTGCTGCTGCTGCTCTTGAGCGTGGGCCTTGGGGTCTGGGCGCTGCGGCAAACCGGCCGTGGCAAAGTGGCATTTACTATCATTTCTATAGCTGCTTGCGCACTGTCTATAAGCGCTACATGGCAATTTGGCTTAAAAACTGCGGAGGAGCCTACCACGCGCACTACCGGCGCCGCACCGGCAGGCGCCGACTGGCAGCCATGGTCTGATGCCGCAGTGCAAGCCGCGCTGCAGCAAGGCAAGCCGGTGTTTGTGGATTTCACGGCCGCCTGGTGCATTACCTGCCAGGTCAACAAGAAAACCACCTTGGGCCAAACCGAGGTGGAGGCCGCCTTTGCCGCCAAACAAGTCACCCTGCTGCGGGCAGACTGGACCCGGCGTGACCCCGCCATCACCCGCGCGCTGGAGCAACTCGGCCGCAGCGGCGTGCCGGTCTATGTGCTGTACGCCCCGGGGCGCAGCCCCCAAGTGCTGACCGAGTTGCTCACGCCCGGCGAAGTGCTCGGCACCCTGGCCACCCTGTAAGCGCCCACACACTTTCGCCCGACCGACCACCATGCCCTCCATCGACACCGACACCCTTCACCCGCTGCTGTTTCCGCCCCGCACCGTGGCAGTGGTGGGCCTGTCGCCCAAGCCACACCGCGAGAGTTTCAAGGTCGCGGCCTATATGCAGCGGCAGGGCTGGCGCATCGTGCCTATCAACCCGAACGCCGCCGAGATCCTGGGCGAAAAGGCCTACCCCAGCCTCACCGAGGCTGCGGCGCATGAAACGATTGCCATGGTGAACGTGTTCCGCAACAGCGACGATGTGCCGCCGGTGGTGGACGAGGCGATTGCCATCGGCGCCCCTGCGATCTGGCTGCAACTCGGCATCCGCAACGACGACGCCATGGCCCGCGCCCGGGCGGCCGGTATGCAGACCGTGCAGGACAAATGCCTGTTGGTGGAGCACGCGCGCGCCGCGTCTTGAGGCGCTTGAACTGCGACAATCGGTCTATGACCGACATCCACCCCACCAACGCACCTTTCGCAGTCGAGGCCACCACCTTTGACGGCCTGCACAACCCCACTTTTCTGCAGGCCTGCATGCGGCAGGCTACGCCTCACACCCCTGTGTGGTTGATGCGCCAGGCCGGCCGCTACCTGCCGGAATATGTGGCCACCCGCGCTACCGCCGGCAGCTTCATGGGCTTGGCCACCAACCGCGAATACGCGACCGAGGTGACCCTGCAACCCCTGGAGCGCTACCCTTTAGATGCGGCCATTTTGTTCAGCGACATCCTTACCGTGCCGGACGCCATGGGCCTGGGCCTGTCGTTTGCCCAGGGCGAAGGCCCGCGCTTTGCCAGCCCCATCAAGAATGAGGCCGATGTGGCCAAGCTCGAAGTGCCCGACATGGCCAAGCTGCAGTATGTGTTTGACGCGGTGAGCAGCATCCGCAAGGCGCTCACCGTAGACGGCAAGAGCCGCGTGCCCCTGATCGGCTTCAGTGGCAGCCCTTGGACACTGGCCTGCTACATGGTCGAAGGCAAAGGCAGCGACGACTACCGCTTGGTCAAAACCATGATGTACAGCCGCCCGGACCTGATGCACCGCATGCTGGCCATCAACGCCGACTCGGTGGCCGCTTACCTGAATGCCCAGATCGACGCCGGCGCCCAAGCGGTCATGGTGTTTGACAGCTGGGGCGGCGTGCTGGCCGATGGCGCGTTCCAAGAGTTCAGCCTGGCCTACACCGCACGGGTGTTGAAGCAGCTCAAGCGCTTCGGCACCGACGGCAAAGTGGTGCCGCGCATTGTGTTTACCAAAGGCGGCGGCTTGTGGCTGCAAGACATGCAGGCGCTGGACTGCGAAGTGCTGGGTCTGGACTGGACGGTCAACCTTGCCAAAGCCCGTGCTTTGGTGGGTGGCATGGAGAACGGCCCCGGCAAGGCGCTGCAAGGCAATATCGACCCCAACGTTTTATTTGCGCCACCGGCTGCAATTGAGGCAGAAGTGGCCAAAGTCTTGGACAGTTTCGGCACGCCCTATCAAGGCAGCGGCACCGGCCCCAC
>DAINNP010000225.1:0-3924 GCA_036735785.1 Rhodoferax sp.
GATGGTGGCCTTTGTGGCCGAGTTCTCGCGCGGCAAGTCCGAGATGATCAACGCCTTGTTTTTTGCGGGCTACGGCCGGCGCATCATGCCGGCCAGCGCAGGCCGCACCACCATGTGCCCCACCGAGATGGGCTATGACGCTGAGGTGCCCCCCTGCCTGCGCCTGCTCCCGATCGAGACCCGCCTGCAACCCCAGGCGCTGATGGAATGGCGCATGGCGCCCGAGAAGTGGACCCGCATCGACCTCGATGTGAACAATCCCCAGCAACTGGCCAAGGCCTTGGAGAAAGTCGCTGAAACCATTCGGGTGACACAGGAAGAAGCCCGTGCCCTCGGCTTCTGGAATGCCCAAGCCCCTGAAGACAACCCCATGGTGGACGCGCAGGGCATGGTCGAAGTGCCGCGCTGGCGCCATGCGCTCATCAATATTGCCCACCCGCTGCTCAAGCAGGGGTTGGTGATTCTGGACACCCCGGGCCTGAACGCCATCGGCGCCGAGCCGGAGCTGACCGTCAGCCTGATTCCCCAGGCCCACGCCGTCGTGTTCATGTTGGGCGCCGACACCGGGGTGACCAAGTCTGACCTGGCTATCTGGCGCGAACACCTGATCACCGAGTCCACAGACCCCGAAGCGCGCTTGGTGGTGCTCAACAAGATTGACACGCTGTGGGATGCTCTCAGCACCCCGGCCCAGATTCAGACCCAGATCGACCGCCAGCGCACCAGTACCGCTGATATTTTGGGTATTCCCAAAGAGCGGGTGATTGCGGTGTCGGCCCAGAAGGGCCTGGTCGCCAAAGTCACGGAAGACGATGCGTTGCTGCGCCAGAGCTGCCTGCCGGTGCTCGAAGACGTGCTCGGTCACGGCATGATGGGCAAGCGCCAGCAGATTCTGGCTTCCGCCATGAAGGGCGGAATTACGGATTTGCGTGCTGAAACCGGCCGCGTCATCAACATCCGCAAGCGCGACCTGACCGAGCAGATGATGGAGTTGCAAAGCCTGCAGGGCAAAAACGCCAACGTCATCAAGCACATGCGCAACCGCATCTCGCAAGAGCAGGCCGAGTTCGACCAGGGCGGCGCCAAGATCCATGCGGTGCGCTCAGTGCACCTGCGCCTGCTGCGCGAGGTGTTCAACATCTTGGGCGCGGCCATGCTCAAGAAAGAAATGGCCGGACTGGGTGACACGCTGCTGCAAAAGGGCCTCAAGCTGGGCGTCAAGCGGGCTTACAGCGAAACCTTTGACCGCCTGCGTGCCAACCTGCAGCGGGTGCAAGCCCTGTGCGCCGAAATCCAGACCATGCTGGAGGCCAGCTTCACCGCGCTGAACGCCGAATACGGCTTCTCGCTGCAGCCACCGGCGCAGCCGGACATGGCCCGATTCACGGTGGATCTGGACACGATCGAACGCAATCACCTGCAGTATTTGGGCTTGGGCAATGCATTCCGCCTCGCCCAGCCGGAGTTTGCAGACCGCTTGGTGCGCGCCTTGTCCACGCGGCTGCGCACGGTCCACGAAACCGCCTTGGCGGATGTCGAGCTCTGGAGCAAAGCGTCTGCAGCGCAGCTCGATGCCCAACTGCGCGAGCGCCGCCGCAATTTTGTGCGCCGTATTGAAGCGATTGACCGCATCTCCCAGGCCGCGGGTGGTCTGGAGGATCGCATTGGTGAAATCAACCTGCAGAGCAACGCCCTGAATGTGCTGGACGACAAGCTTATGGAGCTCACCTCCTACCTGGTAGCGGCGCACCAGAGCAGCACCGCGCTGACCGAAGTCGACGTCGAACTGGTCTGACCATGGCGACACCGAGTTTTGCCACCGCCGTGGTGCGCTGGCAGGCGCAGCATGGCCGCAACAGCCTGCCTTGGCAAAACACCCAAGACCCGTACCGGGTGTGGCTGTCAGAAATCATGCTGCAGCAAACGCAGGTGGCCACCGTCATCGGCTATTTCGACCGCTTTTTGGCTCGCTGCCCCACAGTGGCAGACCTGGCCGCCGCCAGCAGCGACGAAGTCATGGGCCTGTGGAGCGGCCTGGGCTACTACAGCCGCGCCCGCAACCTGCACCGCTGCGCCCAGCTGGTCATGGAGCTGCATGGTGGTGCCTTCCCGCGCGATGCGGCGACGCTGGTCACCTTGCCCGGCATAGGCCGCTCCACCGCTGCGGCAATTGCCTCGCTGTGTTTTGACGAGCGGGTGGCCATCATGGATGCCAACGTCAAGCGTGTGCTCACCCGCGTGCTGGGGTTTGACGCCGATCTGGCCTCCACCAAGAATGAGCGCGCCCTGTGGGACCAGGCCACAGCCCTGCTGCCCAGCGCGGCCGAGGTGGCCACTGAGGGCCCGCGTGTGATGCCACGCTACACACAGGGCATGATGGATTTGGGCGCCTCGCTTTGCAGCCCCAAGCGGCCCAGCTGTTTGCTCTGCCCGGTGCAAAGCCAATGCGCCGCTGCCAAGGCGGGTGACGCCGAGCGCTACCCGGTGCGCACCCGCAAGCTCAAGCGTAGCAGCCAGAGCCTGTGGCTCTTGTGGTTGCGGCGTGCTGATGGTGCGGTGTGGCTGAGCAAGCGCCCCACGCCCGGTGTGTGGGCGGGCTTGCAGTGCTTTCCGCTGTTTGAGAGTGAAGACGCGTTGCGCGCCGCGTTACCGCCCGAGTTTGCTGTCGACTTGCGGTTTATGCCTGCAGTGACCCATGTACTCACGCATAAAGACCTATTTATGCATCCAGCGCAGGTGGAGTGTGCGCATGTCGCTATGGATTTAATAGCAAGTAGCTTGGGCCAGGGCGCCTGGTTCACGCCCGCCGAATGGGCTGCGGCTGGCTTGCCGGCGCCGGTGCGAAAGCTGTTGGAAGGCTAGAGCCTACCGCCTACCTCGCGTCCATCTCGCGGTGGCGTTTGAGCGTGATCCACTCACCACTGAAGCGCTTGGCGAGTTGTTCTACCAAAAACACCGAGCGGTGTTGGCCCCCCGTGCAACCGATGGCCACGGTGACATAGCTGCGGTGGTCGCTCGCCAAAGCATCGAGCCAGCTTTCCAGAAAGTGGGCAATGTGGTGCTGCATGAGCGCCACGGCATCTTCGGCCATCAGGAAATCCATCACCGGCTGGTCCCGCCCGGTCAGGTGCTTGAGCTCGGGGTTGTAGTGCGGGTTGGGCAGCATGCGCACATCGAACACGTAGTCCGCATCGGTGGGCACGCCCCGTTTGAAGGCAAACGATTCAAACACCAGCGTGAGTTGCCCGCCGGGCGAGGCGATCAGCGCTTTGACATAGCTCTGCAACTGCGAGGGGCGGATGATGCTGGAGTCAATCACATGGGCCTGCTCGCGCAGGTCGGCCAGCAGCTCGCGCTCCAGCTCAATCGCATCAACCAGCGCGCGGCGCTCATCGCGCTCGCCATGGTCGGAGCTGCCTTGCGACAAAGGGTGCTTGCGCCGGGTTTCGGAGTAGCGGCGCACCAGCGTGTCGGTGGTCGAGTCCAAAAACAAAGGCTTAACCACCACGCCCAGCGCCCGCACCGCAGCCAGCTGCTGGGGCACCAAAGGCAGTGAGACCGCGCTGCGCACATCCATCGCAATGGCGATGCGCTGTGCGTCGTGCTGGCGCTCCAGCTCCACAAAGGGCAGCAGCAGCTCGGGCGGCAGGTTGTCGACGCAGTAAAAGCCTGCGTCTTCCAAGGCGTGAAGCGCCACCGATTTGCCGGAACCCGACATGCCGGTGATCAGCACAATTTCCATCGACGTATGTAGAGAGCTCATTTTTTTTATAGGCCTGACTGCAACATTTCTTTCGCGTGTGCCAGCGTAGTGCCCGAAAGCTTTTCCCCACCCAGCATGCGGGCAATTTCGGCCACGCGCTGCTCGCCGCCCACGGGGGCCACGGTGCTCAGGGTGGCTTTGCCTTGCAGCTGCTTGGACAC
>DAINNP010000226.1:0-3912 GCA_036735785.1 Rhodoferax sp.
CGCGCAGTGGGGGGGTATACGTTGGCATGTTGACTTCTCCTGGTGAACTGGGTGAGTATGGGTGGGTTTAACTTCTGGTGACCGGGGTCAGGGCATATCGCGCGAGGATGTTGGCAAATCCCTGATTCGCGCGCTCGATGGAACCGGGGTTTTTCAAGAAACGGGCCTCGTAGTGCAGGGCGAGAATCAATCCATGGATCTCAAACGCCATTTGCTGCTCGTCCGCATCGGCGCGCAAGTGACCGCATTGCTTGGCCAACACGACCGCGCGATACAAAGCGCTGAGCCAGGTCTGCACCGAGAAGGCCAGTGCATCGCGCACAGGGCCAGGCCGGTCATCGAATTCGACGGCGCCGCTGATGAAAATGCAACCGGATTGAATTTCTACCGCGACACGCTTCATCCAATTGCCGAACAGCGCTTGAACACGCGGTAGCCCGCGGTCAGCATGGAGGGCCGGGTAAAACACCTCTTGCTCAAAGCGGCTGAAGTACTCGCGGACTACCGAGATCTGCATCTCTTCGCGGGAGCCGAAGTGCGCGAACACACCGGATTTACTCATCTGGGTAACTTCGGCCAGCACTCCGATACTCAAACCCTCGAGGCCAATTTGTGTAGCCAGACCCAGCGCGGCCTCCACGATGGCAGCCTTGGTTTGCTGGCCTTTTTGCATTGCACGTCGAGCGGGCGCGCGCTTGGCAACAGGCTCGGCGGAGGCGTGCTCAATAGCGATTTCAGCAGCAAGCGACATAGGTAAAGTGCAATCAAAATAGAACGATCGTGCTATTTTGCAGCATTTCACTCGATGCCGTGAAGTACCCTCCCCCTCTAGAGGGTCACTCCTAAGGAAACCTAGGGTTTACCCCAAAATCAAACCCAAAGCAGGAGCAAGCTGGTCTGACGGTAAGCGCTTGAACCCGGACCGGGCAAAGCGCTGCAAGCGGCCCGCCACAAAAGCCACAGCCGTAGAAGCTTGAATTTGCGGGTCAATGGCGCCAACCTGCGCCGGCTCCCCCAAGCGGCCATCCCTCAGGCACTGCTTGACTGCGGCCTCTACTTTGTCAAACAGAGCGTTCATGCGTTGCTGCAAGCGTTCATGCTCCAGCACCAGTGCGTCACCCACCATCACACGGGCCATTCCGGGGTTCTTTTCGGCAAACTGCACCAACATGCTGAGGATGCGATGCGACTGCCGTACGCCGACGTCGGACGCCGGGTCCGCAGCTTCTTTTTCAATGATCTGGTTGATCAGAGAAAAAATCGTTTGCTCGATGAAGTCAATCAAGCCCTCAAACATTTGCGCCTTGCTGGCGAAATGCCGGTACAGCGCGGCCTCGCTGACCTCCAGCCGCGCAGCCAATGCGGCGGTCGTAATGCGTTCGCCACCGGGCTGCTCCAGCATACTGGCCAGCATCTGGAGTATCTGTACCCGGCGCTCCCCGGGTTTGGGCCGCTTCCGCGTGGGTGCGTCGGCAGATGGTGTCTCAGCAGCGGTATCGGTCATGGCACGTCTGGTCTCAAGGGCTAGTTAGTGTTCACTTAAATTCTCGCACGCGCAACGCGCCTGATTTTTCAAGCGAGGGGAAAGCGGAGTGTCACCCGCAACCCCTTGCCTCCAGCACCTGCCTGCAACTCCAGCTGGCTGCGATGGACATGGGCAATTTCGCTGACAATGGCCAGACCCAAGCCATTGCCTTCGACGGCGGTACCCGCTACCCGATAGAAGCGCTCCAGAACCCGGTAGCGCTCACCGGGGGGCACACCGGGGCCATCGTCTTCGACCTCCAGAAATGCCTGGCCTTGTTGCCCACACCGGATCGTGACCCGGCCGCCCTCTTGCGTGTATTTGATCGCGTTGTCTACCAAATTGGTCATCAGCTCGCGCAGCAACCACTCCTGGCCACTCACGTGAACCGGGCTCACATCCAGCCCAAGGTCTATTTGTTTGGCCATGGCCGCATCCAGCTGGGACTCCAACAGCGTTTCACACAGCTGCAAGAGGTCGACGCGTTGCAGTGGCTGAATGTTGGCGCTGCGCGAATCCGCCCGCGACAAGGCCAGCAATTGATTGGCAAGCTGCGAAGTGCGCCGCGCCGCATGGCGAAGCCGCAAGACCTGATCCGCTCCTAAAGTGATAGCATTAGGCGAAGCTCTTTCTAAGGCTAGTGCCGCTTTTCCCTTACTTCCATGCGGGTCGACCACCTGCGCCCATGCCTCTACCTGTGCTTGCAGACCGGCAAGCGGGGTGCGCAATTGGTGCGCGGCATCCGCAACAAACCGGGCCTGGCTTTCTGCCTGCGCATTCACCAGGCCGAACAAGCGGTTTAGCGACTCCACCAAGGGCCTCACCTCGTCTGGCGACGCATCGGGGTCGAGGGCGGACAGATCCCTCGGGGAGCGACGCTCCAAAGCCTCGCGCAGGGTTAGCAGGGGGCGCAAAGCGGTGCCCACCGCCCAACGCACCGCAAAAAATCCGGCGAAAGCCAAAATCAGGTTCGGTAGCAACACCTTCAACGCCAGCAAACGCAGCCATTGCTGGCGGGGGTCGGAACCGTCGGCAAGCCGCACCACGAGCTCGCCAGCCACGGTCTGCACCCTCTGGCTGACGATGCGGTAGGTGACGCCCTCAAACTCCTGGCTCGAAAAAGCAGGCTCCTTGGTGCTGGGCGGCATACCGTAGAGCCAGTCGGCCCCAGCGCGCACAACGCCATCCATGCCAACGACGGCCATGGCCGACATGCCGGGGCGGCTGTTCAGGAACTCGTCAACGGGCGGTGCTGTGAGCAGCACCAAGGCCGGCGACGCCAGATCGCCCTTGGCAACCACCGAATCCGCAAGCAAAGGGACCATGCGGACCAATTGCCGGTCTTGCTGCAAGGCGGCACTGTCGGCAGAGCGATAGTCAAACCACGCGTTCAGCATGGCCAACAAAAACAAGGGGAGCAGCAGCAGCAACAGCAAACGCCGCTGCAAACCCTTGGACATGCCAGAGGGGACCACTCAGGCCGCGGCTAGCTCTAGCCGGTATCCGAAGCCGCGAATAGAGCGCAACGCGACGCCATGCGGCTCTAACTTCCCTCTGAGCCGGGAGATATACACCTCCACCGCGTTGGGGGTGATTTCTTTGTCCCAGCCTGTCAGCGCCTGCAGCAGCTTGTCTTTGTTGGCGGGCTTGGGGGCCTGCAACAGCAGGTACTCCATCACGGTCCACTCCCGCGGACCGAGCTCAAGCGCAGTAGCCGCCGCACCGTCTACCCGGATGCAAGCAACGCGCTGCGCGGTATCCAGCTCTAGCGGACCAAAACTCAACACCGAGGACGTGGCTGCCTGCGACCGGCGCAGCAAAGCCCGCAAGCGCGCCAACAACTCAGGCAGCTCAAAAGGCTTGACCATGTAGTCATCCGCGCCCATGTCCAGCCCCTGGACCCGATCCTGCAGCGCATCACGCGCGGTGAGGATCAATACCGGCATGGTCTGGCCTGACTTGCGCATCGCTTGGGTGAGCGAAAGGCCATCCATGTTCGGCAAGCCGATGTCCACGACCGCCACATCAAACGACTCTGTGCTGGTGACCTCCAACGCGCGCTCTGCACTGCCCACCCAGTCGACGGCATAACCGGCATCAGACAGACCAAGTTTGATGCCGCTGGCAACCATCACGTCATCTTCCACGAGCAACAGACGCATCAATTACCTTTCAAGCCCAAGCGACATATGCACAAGCAGCTACAAAAACAATAGCAGCCCGATTCAATGGGAGCGGATCATGGTGCCGAAGGCTTGATCCGTCAGGATTTCGAGAAGCAGCACATGGGGCACCCGTCCATCGATGATGTGGACGGAATTGACACCGCTTTTGGCCGCATCCAGCGCACCGGCGATTTTGGGCAACATACCGCCGCTGATCGTGCC
>DAINNP010000227.1:0-3911 GCA_036735785.1 Rhodoferax sp.
GGCGTACTCCACAAAGCGACAGAGATCGTCGATTGGCCGACCTCCGGGCTCAGCCTGAGTGAGTTTTCTGAACGGTTGCAGCTCTTTTATTGGGTGCCGCATCTGGCCGGGCTCTTGGAAGCGCACTCTGAGGTGCAAATCATCATCCACTCCACCTGGCGCAAGCAGTGCTCTGTGGAGCAAATGCAGGTCTTGTTGGGCCCACTGGGCCCTCGTGTATTGGGAATGACCCACCGTGGGTTGTTACGGGTGGAGTCGATAGCTGACGCCATCAAACGCCACGATGTTCAGGACTACCTAATCCTGGACGATGATGCAGGCGCGTTTCCAGAGGGCACGACCGGTTTGGTTCTGTGTGACCCACTCACCGGTGTTTCAGATCCTCACACTTTGGCGCACATCGAAGCCTGGTTGAAACGCGCATAGCGCTTCTTCGGCAGCGATGCCTGCACTCAGCTGGCGTTTTGCCGGCTATTTTTAAAAGGTGATGCCTGCGGGGTTAGAGGGGGAGGGCGCCGTTGGTCGGGGCAGCTCTGCCGGCTCGGTGGACGGCTTGGCCGCTTCTGGCGCTTTCGCAGGTGCTGCTTTCTGGATGCTCACCAAGGGCGTAGCTGCCGGATAGCGATAGGTTTTTGGCAGGATGGAGTCTTTCGGATAGCCTGCCGCATCCAGATACTGCACCCATTCCGCGTCTGAATAGCCTTTCAGTTTTTGCCCACCGATGGTGGCAAAAGGCAAGGTGGATTCGCCTGAGAGCCGTTGCAACGCCTCGTTGTCTTCCGCGTTGGAGACGGTCTTTTCGTTGAAGGGAACACCGCGGGACTTCAGCAAGGTGCGGCCGGAGTCACAAGGAGCGCATTGTGCTGACGTATACAACGTGACGGGGAATTTGGCCACGATCTGGCGCAGCT
Organism: Rhodoferax sp.; assembly: GCA_036735785.1. Classification (GTDB taxonomy): domain Bacteria; phylum Pseudomonadota; class Gammaproteobacteria; order Burkholderiales; family Burkholderiaceae_C; genus Allorhodoferax. The sequence continues at coordinate 912 of DAINNP010000227.1, forward strand.
CATAAGGCAGGCCTGCGGTGCCTGCCGCTCCCCCTGTATTGGCTGCTTGTACGTTTGCGCCACCTGCTGCCTGTGCTGCGCTAGGGGGCTTGTCGGAGAAGGTTACCTTGCCATCCGGCCCCACAATTTTGTACACCCCTTGCGCCTGTGCCAGTCCGGTTAAGGACACGGCGATCAATCCGATGGCGATGGTGGTTCGAGTCTGCATGATCGTATAGGGCATCAAAAGGTGTAAAAAACTAAAAAGGCAACAGGGGAGCGGTGTTTACTTTACGGACATTCCTTGGTGCCGCAACAGCGCATCGATGGACGGCTCACGCCCCCGGAACGCTTTGAAGGACTCCATGGCCGGGCGACTTCCACCGGCTTCCAGGATCGCGGTGCGGTAGCGTTCGCCGGTTTTGGGGTCGGCTGTTCCATCCTCCGCAGCGGTTTCCTCGAAAGCCGCATAGGCATCTGCGCTGAGCACTTCCGCCCACTTGTAACTGTAATAGCCCGCAGCGTATCCGCCCGCGAAAATGTGACTGAATGTGTGCGCCGAGCGGCTCCAGCTCGGGGAATGCAGCACGGCGACTTCGGCGCGCACCTGCTGCAGCAAGGGCATGATGTCGTCGCCGGGTGTGTGCTGCGAGTGCAGCAGCATGTCGAACAATGCGAACTCAATCTGGCGCAGTGTCTGCATGCCACTTTGGTAGTTCTTGGCGGCCAGCATCTTGTCAAACAATGCGCGAGGCAATGGTTCACCGGTGTCGACGTGGGCAGTCATGTGCTGGAGCACATTCCATTCCCAACAAAAGTTTTCCATGAACTGGCTGGGCAGCTCCACGGCATCCCACTCGACCCCGCTGATGCCCGACACATCGCGCTCGTTCACCTGGGTGAGCATGTGGTGCAGTCCGTGGCCGAACTCGTGGAACAGGGTGGTGACGTCGTCATGTGACAGCAAAGCCGGCTTCTTGACGCCATTTACTTCAACACCATCGGCAAAGTTGCAGACCAGGTGGGCCACCGGGGTTTGCAGGGTGCCGGTGTCCGGGCGCAGCCAACGGGTGCGCACGTCGTCCATCCAAGCGCCACCGCGCTTGCCGCTGCGGGCGGTCGGGTCCAGGTAAAACTGACCGATCAGGCTGCGGCCTTGTGGGCCTACGCGCTCCATGCGGTAGAACTGGACGCCGGGATTCCACACCGGTGCGGTGTCGGGGCTGATTTCTACATCGAACAGCGTTTCGATGATTTTGAACAAGCCGGCCAGCACTTTGGGGGCGGTGAAGTACTGTTTGACCTCCTGCTCGCTGAAGGCGTAACGGGCTTCTTTGAGTTTTTCTGAGATGTAGGGCCAGTCCCAGGGTTGCGGGTCGTTCAGCTGCAACTCGTCTTTCGCAAACGCGCGCAGGTCGGCCACATCCTTTTCGGCGAACGGACGGGCCTTTCGGGCCAGGTCACGCAGGAACTGAATCACGGTCTCTGGGGAGTCCGCCATTTTGGGCACTACCGACAGCGTGGCAAAGTCGGGGTAGCCCAGCAACTGGGCCTCTTCTTTGCGCAGGGCCAGGATGCCGTTGATGACCTCGGTGTTGTCGAACTTGCGAAATTCCTCGGCCGCTTCCTGGGACGCACGGGTTGCATAGGCCCGGTACAGCATGCCCCGCAGTGCGCTGCTGGTAGCAAACTGCATGACCGGCAGGTAGCACGGCATTTTGAGCGTGAGTTTGTAGCCTTCTTTGCCTTCGGTTTCTGCGGCACTGCGGGCGGCTTGCACCACATCGGCCGGTACACCGTCGAGCTCTGCCAGGTTGGCGTAGTAGCTGAAGGCGTCGGTGGCATCGAGTGTGTTCTCGCTGAACTTCTGTCCCAGTTCTGCCTGCTTTTCCTGGATTTCGGCAAAACGTTCGCGTGCTGCGCCTTGCAGGTCCGCGCCACCCAGCACGAAGTTGCGCACTGCGTTTTTGTGGGCCTGCAGTTGCTCTGGGTTCAAGGTGGCTTTGTCAATGGCTTTGTACTTGGCAAACAGGCGCTCGTCTGCACCTAGGCGCGTCCAAAATTCGGTGACTTTGGGCAGCGCCTCGTTGTAAGCAGCGCGCAGCTCAGGGCTATCAGCGACGCTGTTGAGGTGGCTCACGGCGCCCCAAGACAAACCCAAGCGCTCGGTAGCGACATCGAGAACCGATGCGATAGCCTTCCACTCGGCAGGGAAGTCGTCTGCAGTCACCTGCTGCAATGCTGCATCGGCCTGTGCCAGCAGCGCATCCACCGCAGGGCCGACTTCCGCCGGGGCGATACGGTCAAAAAGGGGCAGGGGCGCGTTTTGGAGCAGTGAATTCATGGTGCCAGAGTGTGTGAGGTGAATACGGGTCAGATACGGGCGAGGGCAGATTAAACAAGCCCCCGTGCAGCCGCATCCCGCTCGGCCGACTCCATCGTGTTGACCAGCAGCATGGTGATGGTCATCGGGCCGACGCCGCCGGGCACCGGGGTGATGTGGCTGGCGACGGTGCTCACGCCGGCAAAGTCCACGTCGCCGCAGAGTTTGCCCTCGTCGTTGCGGTTCATGCCCACATCGATCACCACTGCGCCGGGCTTGACCATATCGGCTGTCAAGACATTGCGCTTGCCCACGGCAGCCACCACTACGTCGGCCTGCAGGGTCATGGCTTTAAGGTCGGGTGTAGCGCTGTGGCAGATGGTGACGGTGGCATTTTTTTGCAGCAACATCATGGCCATGGGCTTGCCCACGATATTGGAGCGGCCGATGACCACCGCATGCTTGCCGCGCAGGTCGTAGCCGATGCTCTCGAGCATCTTCATGCAGCCATAGGGCGTGCAAGGCCAGAAACCGGGCTGACCGACCATCAAGGCACCAGCGCTGGCGATGTGGAAACCGTCCACATCTTTGGCGGGGGCAATCGCCTCGATCACCTTGTTCGCATCAATATGGGCGGGGAGTGGCAGCTGAACCAGAATGCCGTGGATGGCGGGGTCGTTGTTCAAGGCTTCGACCCG
>DAINNP010000228.1:0-3877 GCA_036735785.1 Rhodoferax sp.
AGCTGCAGCAGGGTGTCCAGGTGGCTCATGAAGTGGTGCAAATAGGCCGGTGACAGGTCTTGCATCAGGCCTAGGGTGCGCAGCACCAGCCGGTGCGAGTTGAGCGGGCCCGCATTGGCAGGGCCTTGGGTGAGGGCGTGTCCGACCTGGTCTTGCACTTTCATGCGGCCCCAGGCTTGCTTGAACTGCTGAACGCTCTTCATCTCCGGCACACCGTGTGGGGGTGGCGTGGCCCCGCCAGATGGGGCATCCGCTTGCGGCATACGAAGCTGCGTGTTGAGCGCTTTCAAGCTGTTCAGCCCCGCTCGCTGCAAGGGCGGGCAGCCAGGCGTGGCCGGGGCTATCGCACAGCGGCGCTCAAAATCTGCCAGCGCGTTGCCTAGGGCGGTACACAGGTGGTGTTGCACGGCGCCTGATTGCGTGGGCAGCCGTTGTGCCAGTGTCTCGAGGTAGCGAAAGCGCACCGGGTCGAGTGCCTGCCTACTGGCAGAGCGCAGCGCATCCAGGGTGGCCAGCAGTTGATCTGCTGGGGCTGCCACCTCAGTCATGTGCGGGCGCGCCCTTGGGAACGGGCGCCATTTCGACCCGGCGGTTGAGCGCGCGGCCACTGTCGTTTTGGTTGGAGGCCACCGGCTGCTCAGCACCGAAGGCGGCGGCAAACACGCGGGAGGCGGGCATGCCCTCTTCGATCAATGCGCGAGTAACAGTGAGTGAGCGCTGGGCCGAGAGCTCTAGGTTGTCCGCAAACCGCCGGTTGCTGCCCGAGACCGGCTGGTCGTCAGTAAAGCCGCTCACCATAAGCATTTCATTGCGCTCACCCAGGTACACCTGCAGCGGCGGCACCAGGCTTTTGAGGAGCTGCCGCCCATCGGGGCGCAGCTGGTCGGAGCTGACGGCAAACAGCACACTGCCGCTGATGCCGATACGGCCGTTATTGAGGGTCACTCGCCCGGACTGCAGCGGTATGGCCAATGCTTTTTCGAGAGCCATGCGGCGCTGCTCTTCCTGCTGGCGCTTTTTGACCTCGGCCTCCAGGTTGGCCACCAGGTCCATCTGCACCACCAGCACGCCCACCAGGATCAGCACAAACGCGCCGAGCAGCCCTGCCATCAGGTCGCCAAAGACGGCCCATACGGGTGCGGTCTCGAGTCCGCCTTCGTCGGCGATGTCGGTATCGCCGGTCATGCCTGGCCTTGGGCGGTGGTTGCGGGTTGGTTGCGCAGTTTGCGCAGGTCTTCGATCACGGATTTTTGCGCGCTCAGGCTCAGGTCAATGACCTCGCGGGCCTGGGTCACGTAGTAGGCCAGTTGCTCGTCGCTGCGCTCGACCGATTGGCTCACAGCGGCTTCAATGCCTTGCAGGCTGCGCACCAGGGCGTCGTTGCTGCCCACAAACAGTTCCACCGCATGTTGGAAGCTGCTGCTCAAACTGGTGAGCTCCACGGCGCTGCCTTGCACATGGGCGGCAAGTTGCTCGGCCTTGTCGCCTTGCAGCGCCAGGGTTTGGGCAAACTGCGCTTGCACCTGGGCCAGTGTGCTGCCGGCGGTGGCGACCAAGGTGTCAATTGCGGCGCGCTGCCCTTGTGTGGTGGCTTCTGCGGATTGCAGCAGCCCGCCGAGTCGCTCCATGAGCTGATGGCGCTCTTGCAGGGTCTGGGTGTCGCGCTCGTCGAGGCGCGTCATTTCAGTGCGCAAGCGGGTGGTGAGTTCACTGAGTCGGGCACTGGCGGCCTCGCCGCGGGCGGCTTCTTCGGTGCGCAGTGCGGCCAACTCGGTCCGCCACAGGGCGGCGAGCGCGTCCATGCGGCTTTGTTGTTGCGCGGCCCATGCGGCTTCGCTCTGGTGGTGGGCGTCGAACAGCGCTTCCGACCGGGCCAGCACTTGCGTAACCCCGCCCAAAGCGGCGGCCGCCTGCTCGGTGGTGCGGGTAGTGATGGTGGCAGCACTGTTCTCCAGTGCAGCGCACACGGCTTGTTGCTGGGCGAGGGCTTGTGCCCCGGCGTTTTGCCATTCGGTTTGCAGGGTTTGGGTGCTTTGGCCCAGGGCCCGCGCCCAGTCCGAGGTCAGGGCCTGTGTGCTTTCGCGGAAGCCGGCCAGCATGTCTTGCAATTGGGTGTGCAGGGTGTTGCTGGTCCGGTCGTGCTGGGCGCGGGACTCTGCGGCCAGCTGCTGCATGGCGGTTTCCACCACCGGCACGATGGTTTCGCCGGCATGGCGGGCGCCTGCCAACAAGCTGTCTTGCAAGGATTGGCCTACTGCCGCTGCCAAAGTGGTGTAGGCGCGGTTAACGTCTTCGTGGAAGGCGTGCTGGCGGCTTTCGAGTTGGGTGCTGAGCGTGTCGTGGCGCTGCTCAATCTGGGTCATCAGGCGTTGCAGTTGCTCGGCCACCGCGGGCAAGGCCTGTGACTGTTGTTGCAGGGCCAACAGGCTGGCCTCACGCTGGTGCGCCAGCGAGAAAGGCCGCAACACACCGGCAATGCGCTGGTCCAGCAAGCGGCCGGTGTGCAAGCGATCGCGCCGGCTGAGCGCCGACACCAGCCCGAGCATGGCCGAACTGGCCACACCAGCCACCGAGGTGCCGAAAGACAGGCCCAGGCCTTTGATGGGGGCCGCCAGTGCAGAGCGGATGGCTTGCAGGTCGGTAGATCCTTCCAGCGCAAACACCGCGCCCTTGAAGGTCAGCACCATGCCGAGAAAGGTGCCCAACATGCCGAGCATGACCAGCAGGCCGACCAGATACGGCGTGAGTGCCGGGCCGGGCAGCGCCACGCGCTCGCCTTCAACCCGCAAGCGCACGCTGTGCTGCAGTGGGGCTGGCACTTGTTCGAGCCACGGCGCCAGCGTGTCCAACGCGGGCGGAACATTCGAGAGTGCCGCATGCAGCCCCCGGGTGCCCGCGCGGTAGTGGTGGAGTTCGCGCAGGCCTGCTGCGTAGACGGCGGCGATCACCAAGGTCATGACCAGTGCCAAGGGGCTGGTGCTCACAAAACCCGCAGCGATCCAGACCAGCGCCAGGGCACCGAGGGCCGAGGCGGCAGGGATGAAAAACCGGTTCAAATCTTTGTTCATATCGTCTCAAGCACCAGTGCGCCAGGCCTCTACCAGGCCGGTGACCGGTTCCAATCTAAAGTGCAGTTCTGCCACCAGGGCAGCTTGAAAATCCTGCTCAAAATCTGCCATCGGCAGGCTCTCGTCCTGGCGGTAGCGGTGAAAGCGCCGCTCCAACAAGACTGCCAGGGTCGCGAGCAGCGCCTGGGTGCGGGGCATGAGCATGGTCTCCAGCGTGGCATCGAGTTGTGCCAACTGACGCAGCCGGGGGCTGGCCTGTGACAGCACTTGCCGGCAGTGTTGGCGCAAGGGGTCAATGCGCAGCTCGAAGCGCCGCTGAATATCGAGGTAGCGTTGCCGGTAGCTGCCGTAATCCTCTTCTACCAGCGCCTCTGTCACGGCTTGCGGCATCGGGACCGAGCGCAGGCTGGAGCGTTGCGGGGCGGGTATCAGGCGGACAGAGCGGGTCAGGTCGTCTTGCAGCTGTTGCAGCAGCTGGGCGATATCTACCGCCTGCTTTTTGCCGGCCTCCGGTGCAGCCATTCCCGCATTGCTGATCTCGGGCAGCGCGGTACTGAGCGCGATCGCATCCAAGGGGCCCAGCCACGCGCTCCAGTGCTCTGCCCAGTCTTGCCGCGGGGCGCGGGTATCAACCGCGGCCCATGTTTCCAGCAGGCCGACGAGCCCCGAGGGGCTGGAACGGCCCTGCATCAAACGTCGATATTGCCTGCGCGCAGTGCGTTGGTTTCAATAAAGTCGCGGCGCGGCTCCACTTCGTCGCCCATCAGCATGGTGAACACGCGATCGGCTTCGATGGCGTCGTCGATCTG
>DAINNP010000229.1:0-3876 GCA_036735785.1 Rhodoferax sp.
TGGGAGCGCCACATCGTGCCCGACGACGTACTCTTGTTCCGCTACTCGGCGCTGACATTCAACGGCCACCGCATTCACTACGACCGCAAATACGTCACCGAAGTCGAGGGCTACCCCGGCCTCATCGTTCATGGCCCGCTGATTGCCACTTTGCTGATGGACCTGTTGCGCAGCAACAAGCCCGATGCAGTGGTGCGCAATTTCGAATTCAAGGCTGTGCGGCCCACGTTTGACATCCACCCCTTCTCCGTACACGGAGAGCCGTCTGCAGACGGCAAGACGGTGCGCCTCTGGGGCAGAGACCATGAAGGGTTTCTGACCATGGATGCCACTGCCACGCTTGCCTGAACCCCTGACCCCTCTATCTCATCGCTATGCAACCTCTCAAAGGCATCACCGTTGTCACGCTGGAACACGCCATTGCAGCGCCCTTTGCCACCCGACAACTGGCCGACATGGGTGCCCGTGTCATCAAGATTGAACGCCCCGGCACCGGCGACTTTGCCCGCGGTTACGACGAGCGTGTGCGTGGTCTGGCCTCGCACTTTGTCTGGACCAATCGCTCCAAAGAGAGCCTGACCCTGGACGTCAAACACGATGAAGCGCAAAAGATCCTGATGCGCCTGATCGTCGAAGAGGCGGACGTCGTGGTGCAGAACCTGGCACCGGGCGCCGCAGCGCGGCTGGGCTTGTCGTATGAGGCGCTCTCCAAGGTCAAGCCCGGCATCATCGTCTGCGATATCTCCGGCTACGGCAGCGATGGCCCTTACCGCGACAAGAAGGCTTATGACCTGTTGATCCAGAGCGAAGCCGGTTTTGTCTCTGTCACCGGTACGCCGGATACACCGTCCAAAGCCGGCCCATCCATTGCCGATATTGCCGCCGGCATGTATGCCTACACCAACATCCTGGCCGCGCTGATGCACCGCCAGCAAACCGGCCAGGGGCAGCGCATCGACATTTCCATGCTCGAAGCGCTGGGCGAATGGATGAACTACCCGCTGTACTACGCGTTCGAGGGCGCAGCGCCCCCTGCACGCACCGGTGCCAGCCACGCCACCATCTACCCCTATGGCCCTTTTGCCGCCGGAGATGGCAAGACTGTCATGCTGGGCCTGCAAAACGAACGGGAGTGGAAGATCTTCTGCGACAAGGTTTTGCTGCAGCCCCAACTCGCCGAAGAAGAACGGTTCTCCAGCAATGCCAAGCGCAGCGCACAGCGGGCGGAACTGTCTGCCCTCATCCTGCAAGCGTTCTCCAGCCTCACCGCCGCTGATGTGGCGCTGCGCTTGGAAGAAGCCGGCATCGCGAATGCACAAGTCAACACCATGGCCGAAGTGTGGGAGCACCCTCAGCTCAAAGCCCGCCAGCGCTGGACCACCGTAGAAACCGCCAAAGGCAATGTGCCGGCCCTCATACCACCCGGCAGTTGGCAACACGGCGCCGCCCGCATGGACCCGGTGCCTGCATTGGGCGAGCACACCGCCGCCATTCTTGGCAGCCTGGGGTACAGCGCAGCACAGATAGACGCCTTGCGCACCGAAGCCGCAGTGTGAGCGCCGCATGAGCACGCCAGCCCCCTACACCTACCTCTTCGTTCCGGGCAATCGCCCGGAGCGCTTCGCCAAAGCGGCAGCAAGCGAGGCCGAGCGCGTCATCCTGGATCTGGAAGATGCGGTTGCGCCTGCGGACAAAGCTGCAGCGCGGCAAGCGATCCACACCTGGATGCACGCCGCCTCCACCACCTTGCCACCGCAGCGACTGATGGTGCGCATCAACGACGCTCGAAGCGAATTCTTTGCTGACGACCTGGCCCTGCTGCGCACCTTGCCGGCCTACGGCGTCATGCTCGCCAAAGCAGAACGCGCTGCAGACCTGCAAACGGTTCGTAACGCCATGCAAGCTGACACAGAGTTGCTCGCCCTGGTGGAAACCGCAGCCGGTATCGCAGCCTGCCCATCCATCGCCAGCCACGCATCAGTCACCCGGCTCGCGTTGGGTGCACTGGATCTGATGGTGGACCTGAACATCCCAGCGGACAGCCCTACGCTCACGCTGGCAGCCTCTCAGCTGGTGTTGGCCTCGCGGGCCGCAGGGCTCGCCGCACCGGTGGCGGGCGTTACGCCCTCGGTACTGGCCGAGCACACCCAAGCCGATATGCAAGACGCCCTGCGCCTCGGGTTCGGCGCCAAGATGTGCATCCACCCCGCCCAATTAGCAGGCGTTCGCCGTGCCTTGGCTCCGCTGCCTGCGGAGGTCAATTGGGCGCAGGAAATTGTCACTGCCTGGGATGCTGCCCATGCAGGCAATGGCCCCACGGGTGCGCTCCAAGTGCAGGGAAAGATGGTGGACAAACCTGTCTACCTGCGCGCCCAACGCATCCTGAACCTCCAACAGTTTTCACATGCGGCCGCCTGAAGCCGCCCCAAACCCTTTTCATTACGTCTCAACAGAAGGAACAACAAAATGTCTTCCACCATCATCGACTCCAAGATCTTCACCGACATGTTCAGCGACGCCGCGATGCGCCAAGTCTGGTCGGACGAGAACCGCACGGCCAAGTACCTCGACATCGAGCGCGCCCTGGCCAAAGTGCAAGGCGAGCTGGGCATCATCCCCAGAGAAGCGGCTGACGAAATCGTGAAGAACTGCGAGCCCAGCCAGATCGACTGGGTCAAGCTCAAGGCCAAAACCGAGCAGATCGGCTATCCCATCATTGCGGTGGTCAACCAGATCAACGCCAACTGCCGCGACAAGCTGGGCGAGTACTGCCACTGGGGAGCAACCACCCAAGACATCACCGACACAGCCGCCGTGCTGCAGATCCGTGAAGCTTTGGCCTTGGTCGAAGCCGACTTGAAAGACATCTCGGGCTCGCTGGCCAAGCTGGCCAAAGCGCACCGCGATACCCCCATCATCGGCCGCAGCAACCTGCAACAAGCCACCCCCATCACCTTCGGCTACAAGATGGCTAGCATCCTCGCGGGCATTGAGCGTCACCGCGAACGCTTGGAACAACTCAAGCCCCGCGTGTTGGTCGGCGAGTTCGGCGGTGCATCCGGCACCTTGTCCTCACTGGAAACCGGCGCCATGGAAACCCAAGCCGGTCTGATGAAAGAACTGGGCCTCGGCCAACCGCTGATCTCCTGGCACACCGTGCGTGACAACTTTGCCGAAGTGGGTGCATTCCTCGGCATCGTGGGTGGCTCGCTGGGCAAGATCGCGATGGACGTCAAACTGCTCATGCAAACCGAAGTGGCTGAAGTGTTCGAACCCTATGCCCCCGGCCGTGGCTCGTCCTCCACCATGCCGCAGAAGCGCAACCCGATTTCCTGCCTCTACATCCACGCCAACATCTCGGTGGTGCGCCAGCTGGCCGCGTCCCTGATGGATGCCATGGTGGCCGACCACGAACGCTCCACCGGCCCTTGGGAAATCGAATGGGTGGCCATGCCCGAGATCTTCTGCCTGATGTCCGGCGCACTCAAGCAAACCAAATTCATCCTGGCCGGCCTGGAAGTGGACGCCGCGCAGATGCGCAGCAACATCGACATGACCCATGGCCTCGTGATGTCCGAAGCCGTGATGATGGGCATGGGCCCCTACATCGGCCGTGAGTACGCGCACGACCTGGTCTATGACATCTGCCGCGAAGCCCTCAAGCAAAAGCGCCACCTGATTGAGCTGCTGGCTGAGCACCCTGAGATCAACAAACACGTCACCCGCGAACAGCTGGAGGGCTTCTGCGATCCGATGAACAACCTCGGCCAAGCCGGCGTGATGGTGGACCGGGTGCTGAACTCTTTGAAGGACTGAACACTTTCACGTTTCCAAAAATAATGAGTGAGACATAACGTGAGAATCAAAAGTCAAAAG
>DAINNP010000230.1:0-3874 GCA_036735785.1 Rhodoferax sp.
GTTTCAGCGCCACCTACCGACTTGGCCAGCCCCTTGAAGCCGTATTTCTCATAAAAAGCACGCAGAGCGCCCGTATCCTGTGCGCCAGCAGCTATCGAATCCATAGCAGGCAGGCCATCAACCCAACCTGTGAGGTCGCAGTCGGTTTTGATGGTCAGCAGCGTGCGGCCGGTGGGCAGCCAGTCCAGCGCCTTGCGCAGGTTCTCGCCCACCACACCGCCGATGTTGGCGGCGTTCTCCACCACGCCTTGCAGCGAGCCGTATTGCTGCAGCCACTTCACCGCCGTCTTGGGGCCGACCTTGGCTACGCCGGGCACGTTGTCCACGGTGTCGCCCACCAGGGTCTGGTAGTCCAGCATCAGGCGGGCGGGCACGCCGAACTCGGCCTCCACCCCGGCCAGGTCGCGGCGCTTGCCGTTCATGGTGTCGATGATGGTGATGTGCTCATTCACCAGCTGCGCCAAGTCCTTGTCGCCGCTGCTCACAATCACTTCAATGCCTTGCGAAGCGGCAGTGGCCGCCAGCGTGCCAATCACGTCATCGGCTTCGACGCCGGGCACGTCCAGCACGGTCCAGCCCAGCAGGCGCACGATCTCGTGGATGGGCGCGATCTGGCTGCGCAGATCGTCGGGCATCGGGTCGCGGTGGGCTTTGTACTCGGGGTAAATCTCGTCGCGGAAGGTCGGGCCTTTGGCATCAAACACGCAGGCCACATAGTCGGCCGGGTATTCCTTGCGCAGGCTGTTCATCATGTTGATCATGATGCGCACCGCACCGGTCTTCTGGACGGTGCCGTCCGGCAGCGTCACGCTCATGCTGTCCCCGCCGGCAAAAAAGGCGCGATACAAATAGCTGGAGCCATCCACCAGCAGCAGGGTTTTCTTGGGTTCGGTCATAAATAGTATTGTGCCCCGCGCCGGGCAAGGTCTCCCTCAAGTCGGAGTCCCCCGCCACCCTACAATTGCGCCATGGCGGTTTACACAGAGGTCTCGCTTGACGAGGCCAGCACTTTTCTTTCCTCCCTGCAATTGGGCACTCTCCAAACCATGGAGGGCTGCTCCGGCGGCATTGAGAACACCAACTACTTTGTCACTACCGATCAGGCGCCCTATGTGCTGACCCTGTTCGAACGGCTGACGGCGCAGCAGTTGCCGTTTTATCTGCGGCTGATGAAGCACCTGGCGTTCCATGGCATTCCCGTGCCGGATCCTGCAGCCAACCGCGATGGCGATGTGTTGCACTGCCTGAACGGCAAACCTGCCGCCGTGGTGAACCGCCTTAAAGGCAAAAGTGAACTTGCTCCGGGTGTGGACCACTGCCAGCAAGTGGGCGCCATGCTCGCACGCATGCACCTGGCCGGCCGTGACTTCGGCATGCAACAGCCCAACCTGCGGGCGCTTGCCTGGTGGAATGAGACAGTACCAGTTGTGCTGCCACACCTTGAAGCGCCCCTAGCTGCGCTGATCCAGAGTGAGCTGGCTTACCAAAACCATGTCGCCGCACAGAGTGCCTACACCGCCCTGCCGCGCGGCGCTATCCACGCGGACTTGTTCCGCGACAACGTGATGTTTGACAAGGTGAATGGTGAACCCCGCCTCAGCGGTTTCTTTGACTTTTACTTTGCCGGCACCGATGCATGGCTGTTCGATCTGGCGGTGTGCCTCAACGACTGGTGCATAGACCTGCCCACCGGAGTCGCCGATCTGGAGCGCAGCCGCGCTTTTGTCCAAGCCTACGAAAGCGTGCGCCCCTTGACACCCCAAGAGCGCGAACTGTTCCCCGCGATGTTGCGGGCCGGCGCACTGCGCTTCTGGCTCTCGCGCCTGTGGGATTGGTACCTGCCGCGCGAAGCCTCGATGCTCAAACCCCACGACCCGACCCACTTTGAGCGGGTGCTGAAGCAACGTATTGCGTCGCCCCTCACGCTGTCCACTTTAATGAATCCAGAGCCGCACACCGCATGAAACTCCAGATCGTCCCTCCCCGCCAAGGTGTCCTGTGGTTCAAGCAAGGGGTGCGCACCTTTTTACGGCAACCACTGGCTTTCACCGGCCTGTTTTTTATGTTCATGGCAGCGGTATCGCTCTTGAGCCTTTTGCCGGTGATCGGAACCCCATTAGCGCTGGCCCTGCTGCCGGCAGCTACCCTGGGGCTCATGGCAGCCACGCAAATCGCGGAGCAAGGGAAGTTCCCGATGCCCCAAGTGCTGATCGCCGGCTTCCGCGCAGGCAAAGACCGGCTGCGCTCCATGGTGGTGCTGGGCGTGCTCTATGCCGTGGGTTTTATATTGGTTATGGGCATTTCTGCCACGGTGGACGGCGGGCAGTTTGCCCGCGTGTATCTGCTGGGCGGTGAGCTGTCTCCCGAGGTCGTGCTGCAAGGCGATTTTCAGTCTGCCGCCTTGGTGGCCATGGTGCTGTATCTGCCCTTGTCCTTGCTGTTTTGGCATGCGCCGGCGCTGGTGCATTGGCATGGCATCACACCCATGAAGAGCCTGTTTTTCAGTGCCGTTGCTTGCTTGCGAAACTTCTGGGCTTTTACGGTCTTCGGCTTGGTTTGGATGGCTGCGTTTCTCGGGGTCGCCATGAGTGTGGCGATTTTGGTGAGTTTGCTAGGTAGCCCCGCCCTGATTAACGCCATCATGTTCCCGGCTGGCCTCGCCTTGGCGACCATGTTTTTCACCTCGTTTTACTTTACCTTCCGGGATTGCTTTGAGGCGCCCGCTACGACTGAGCCGGAACCAGGGGCCTGAGTCGTATTTCTAAAGCCCTCTCACCTATCAGGGGGCAACACGGCAAGGGGGCCACGCCCCCCCCTGCCGGACCTAAGGCTCAAGGGTTGGCCTTGCGGTAAGCCGCGATGGCTTTTTCCAAGTCTTGGTACTCCTCGCACGAGCGATTGCCACAAATCTTTTCAAGATCGGCCAAATGCTGTGTAGCCTGCGCGGGTTTGCGGTCCATCAGGTAGGCCTCGCCGATGTACTCATGGGCGCCCTTGTGCTGGGGGTTGAGCTTGAGCGCGATCTTGTAGTGCTCAAAGGCCTTGGCAAGGTCCGGCTTGTCCTGCTTGCGGTACGAAAACGCCAGCAAGTTGTGAGCATCCGCGTTGCCGGGCTCTTCTGACACCACGTTTTGGGTTTCGAACTTGGCGGTCCGCCAATCCGATTTGGCAATGGCATCCCGCGCCGCCTTCATGCGCTGATTGACGGTGGGTACGTTCATCACCGGGGTATCGGCGGCTTGCACGAAGCCACTAACCAACAGCATGGCCAACCACAATTTTTTCATACGTGCTCCAACAAAAAGGTGGAATTCCAATGTAGCCATTTTGGAATACCCGAGCACAGGTGGATGTGTCACAAAGCTGAAACATCAACGTCGCACATTAACGGAGCTAATTTAACTTGAGGCACCTAGCATGACCGACAACACCCGCTCCTCCAGCGACATTTTCAACAACGAAGACTCCAACACCACCGCGAACCCGCATATCGACCAGATCATGTCGGCCCGCCTGAATCGCCGCGGCCTGCTGCTGGGCGGCATGGGCGTAGCAGCCACCTCGCTCTTTGGTGCTGGCGCGCTCACCGGGTGCGCAACAGCATCCACCAGTGCTGGCGCTGCGACCGGCATGGCGGCGCCACTCTCCTCGTTGGGTTTCACGGCTGTGGGCAAGAGCCTGGCTGACAAAGTGGTGGTGCCTGCGGGTTACAACGTGCAAGTCATTTACGCACTCGGTGATCCACTCAAGGCCAGCACTGCTGCCTTCAAGAACGACGGCACTGACACCGACTGGGACAACCGCGCTGGCGACCACCACGACGGCATGGAGTACTTCGGCCTGGATGCCAACGGCAAGCCTTCTGCCAACGGCA
>DAINNP010000231.1:0-3869 GCA_036735785.1 Rhodoferax sp.
TGATCGACGACATCAAGTTCGTCCACCCCAAGGACATGCAGGACGGCAAGATCGAGGTCTCTGACCGCGACATCACGACCAACCTGCCGTATGTGCCGGGCGTTCACTTGGCGTTTGATCACCACGAGTCTGAGACGCTGCGCAACACCGGCGAGCGGCCCAATCACATCATCCTGCCGCATGCCGATTCGGCGGCTCGCGTGGTCTATGACCACTACGGTGGCGCCAGCCGCTTTCCGGCACGCTTCCACGACATGATGGAGGCGGTGGACAAAGGTGACTCCGCCCGTTTCAGCCACGATGAAATCATGAATCCCACAGGCTGGGTGCTGCTGAATTACCTGATGGATTCGCGCACCGGCCTGGGCCGATTCCGCGAGTTCCGGGTCAGCAATTACCAGCTGATGATGGATTTGATCCAATACTGCCGTCACCACGGGATCGAGCAGATCCTGCAGCTGCCGGACGTGGTCGAGCGGATCGAGCTCTATTTTGAGCATGCAGCCAAGGCCAAGGAGCAGCTCTTGCGCTGCTCTACCGTGCACGGCAATCTGCTGGTGCTGGACTTGCGCAATGAGGACATCATTTACGCAGTCAACCGGTTCATGGTGTACGCCCTGTTCCCGGACACCAATATTTCCATCCACGTGTTGTGGGGTCTGCAAAAGCAAAACACCGTGTTTGCGACCGGTAAATCGATCACCAACCGCAGCTCCAAAACCCATGTTGGCGAATTGATGCTGAGCTACGGCGGCGGCGGTCATGCCAATGCCGGCACCTGCCAAGTGGATAACGCCCAGGCCGCCGAAGTGCTGCAAGCACTGATCCACAAAATTAACGCAGACGGCTGAGTACGGCGGGGGCAGGAGCCATGAAGTGCTCGGTACAATGAGCCGAGCGCTCTTCGAGCAAGTTTCGTGCCCCTATGAAAAAAATTGTGTTGTCCCTGTCGGTTCTGCTGGTCTTGTCGGGCCTTGTGGGCAGCGTTCGCGCCGAAAAAGCGGACCGCAATAAGCCCATGAATGTGGAGTCCGACGCTTTGCGCTACGACGACCTCAAACAAGTCAGCATCTTCACGGGCAATGTGATCCTCACCAAGGGGAGCATCCTGATCCGGGGGAGCCAGATCGAGGTTCGCCAGGACCCCGAGGGCTACCAATTCGGCTTGGTGACCGGCTCACCGGACAAGCAGGCCTTTTTCCGCCAGAAGCGCGACGGCATCGATGAGTACATCGAGGGCGAGGGCGATACGATCGAATACGACGGCAAAGCCGATACCGTGCGCTTCATCAAAAAAGCCCAGATGCGCCGTTTGCGCGGCGCAACGCTGGCGGACGAGGTAACCGGTGCGGTCATCCTCTATGAGAACCTGACCGACCGTTTCACGGTTGATGGTGCGCCCAAGACAGCCGCAGCCCCTGCAGGGCGGGTGCGTGCCATGTTGACACCCAAGCCCGAGCGGGGCACTGCGGCGCCGGCTGCCAGTGGTGCTGAACTCAAAGTTACGCCCCAAATCGAGAAGGTCGGCCAGTGAACGACCTCGTCAAAGACACCCCGGACAGCAGTGCCGGGCGGCTCGAAGCCCGCCATCTGCAAAAGTACTATGGCAAGCGCCAGGTCGTGAAAGATGTGTCGCTGGCGGTTCGCACCGGCGAGGTGGTGGGTTTGCTGGGCCCCAATGGCGCGGGTAAAACCACGTCGTTTTACATGATCGTCGGTTTGCTGCGGGCCAGTGCCGGCGACATCACCATCGACGGCCAAAGCATCGAGCACATGCCGATTCACCGCCGTGCCCGCCTTGGTTTGGGCTACTTGCCGCAAGAAGCCTCCATCTTCCGCAAGCTCAATGTGGAAGACAACGTGCGCGCCGTGCTGGAGCTGCAGCGCGACGATGCCGGAGCGCCTTTGAAGTCCGATGAAATCGAACGCCGGCTGACCGATTTGCTGCAGGAGCTCCGGGTAGAGCATTTGCGGGAATCGCCCTCGCTGGCCTTGTCCGGAGGGGAGCGACGCCGTGTCGAAATTGCGCGGGCGTTGGCGACCCGGCCCCGCTTTATTTTGCTGGATGAGCCTTTTGCGGGTATCGACCCGATCGCGGTGATTGAGATCCAACGCATCATCAACTTCCTGAAGGCCCGCGGTATCGGCGTGCTGATCACCGACCACAACGTGCGTGAGACCCTCGGTATTTGCGACCACGCGTACATCATCAGTGACGGGCATGTGCTGGCAGAGGGCACGCCCTCAGAGATCGTGAATAACGCCGATGTGCGCCGGGTGTACCTCGGTGAACATTTCAAGATGTAGATGAAACAAGGTCTCTCGCTCCGAGTTTCGCAGCACCTGGCACTCACGCCCCAGCTGCAACAATCCATTCGCCTGTTGCAGCTCTCTACCCTGGAGCTCAGCCAGGAAGTGGAGCAAATGCTGGATGAAAACCCGTTTCTGGAGTTGACCGAAGAGCGTGCCGAGCGCGAGGACTTCGGGCTCGATACGGTCGATGCCACGGTGAGCGAAGGCGATCGCCTGAGCGAGCAAGAGCCTGATTTTGCTATCAATTCAGTAGCTGAATACGCAAGCAGTACCAGCGCTAGCAGCTCCAATGAGGAAGAATCCTCGCCCTTGTCTAGCAGCGACGAGCCCAGCTGGGAGGGCGACGGCACGACCGAAATGACCCCGGACGATGGCGAATGGGGCGTTGACGCGAAGGCCAAAGCCAACAACCTCGACGACGACGAGCAGAAAGACGCCACCGAGCTGGCGCGCTCGGGCGAGTCATTGCAGAATTTTTTGCACCGCCAGGCGGCGGGCTTGCGCCTGAGCCCTGAGGATGCAGCGGCCCTGCGGTTCTTGATCGAGTCCCTGAACGACGACGGTTACCTCGAGGAGCCGCTGGCGGAATTGGCCCAAAGCCTGCACCCCGGTGACGAAGAGCAGCTCCACGAACTGGTGCACCACTTCACCGTCGCACGGGGCTTGTTGCACAGCCTGGAGCCGGTGGGGGTGGGCGCGCGTGACCTGGGTGAGTGTTTGCGCTTGCAGATCCAAGCCCTGTTGCAAACCGCGGATGACGATGGCGAATGGGCCCGTATCGAGGTGCTGCAGGTTGCGTTGGCGATATGCCAACAGCCCATGGAGTTGTTGGCGCGCCGGGACATCAAGCGTTTGGTGCAAGCCGGCGTCGGGAGCGACGCGCTGGTGCGCGAAGCCATTGCCCTGATTGCCCGCCTGGAGCCCAAGCCCGGCCGCCGTTTTGTGGATGTCGAGCGCAACATCGTGGTGCCCGATGTGCTGGTCGTACCGATTGGCAGAGTAGGTGGCGCCGCCAAGTTTCGGGTGCAGCTCAACCCCGATGTGATGCCGCGGCTCAAAGTCCACGACATCTATGCCAATGTGCTGCGCAACCACAAAGCCAGCTCCAGTCATGCCGGGCTGCAGCAGCGATTGCAGGAAGCACGCTGGTTCATCAAAAACATCCAGCAGCGCTTCGACACGATTTTGCGAGTCAGCACCGCCATCGTCGAGCGACAAAAGAATTTCTTCACCCACGGTGAGCTGGCCATGCGCCCTCTGGTGCTCCGTGAAATTGCTGACGAGCTGGGCCTGCACGAGTCGACCATTAGCCGCGTCACGACCGCCAAGTACATGGCCACGCCGTTCGGCACCTTTGAGCTGAAATACTTTTTCGGCTCCGGCCTGGGCACCGAGAGCGGTGGCAATGCGTCCAGCACTGCGGTGCGGGCGCTGATCAAGCAATTTATTGCCTCCGAGAGCCCCAAAAAGCCCTTGAGCGATAACCAGATTTCCGACATGCTCAAAGAGCAGGGCATTGAATGCGCCCGGCGCACCGTGGCCAAATACCGCGAGGG
>DAINNP010000232.1:0-3862 GCA_036735785.1 Rhodoferax sp.
CCTGCCAAAGGCGCTTGTCAAAGAACACGCTGGAGGTGTAGCGTTTGACCAGATCACTCATGGGCTCAGAAAACAGCGCGGACCACGCTTGGGACTTTTTATCGAATTGGTTTTGTGACATGGAAAGCGCTTTTCAGGAATGGAGTCAAAATCCGGTGGACATGAACGACAACCAAATATTATCGACGTTCCAGGAA
Source organism: Rhodoferax sp. (assembly GCA_036735785.1). GTDB lineage: Bacteria > Pseudomonadota > Gammaproteobacteria > Burkholderiales > Burkholderiaceae_C > Allorhodoferax. The sequence goes on from DAINNP010000232.1 coordinate 198, forward strand.
CTCACCCCAGCGGTGCCGGCTGCGCAGCCTGCGCCGGTGCTGGTGTTTGATGCCTGCCACATCGGTGTGGTGCTGCGCGCGGTGTTGTTTGTGGAAGTGTCGCTCGCGGTGGTTTGTATGTATGGCGCGACCAGCCTGTGGGATTGGGTGGCTCGCGTGGCGCTGGTCACCGGCGCCGCACTGCCGGGCACCTTGGCATGGTTGTTATCTGCCTGCATTGCCAAGCGCTGGTTAGGCGCCATGCCCCGGGCAGCGCAGTACGCGCTGGCCATTACCTTGGGTGGCGTTGCCGGTTTGTATGGCTGCGGGCTGCTGGCCTTGACGGGTCTGCTGGAGAGTCCACCCTGGGTGTCCAGCCTGTTCTCCGGGGCCGTGTTGTCCAGCTTGCTGGTGGCGGCACTGGTGATGCGCGCCAAAGGCCGCACCCCGGCCGATACTGCGGCCCGCCTGGCGGAGCTGCAGTCGCGCATCCGGCCGCATTTTTTGTTCAACACCCTCAATAGCGCGATTGCGCTGGTGCGCGCCGAGCCTGCCAAGGCAGAAGCCTTGTTGGAAGACCTGAGTGACCTGTTCCGCCATGCGCTCAAAGACCCGAGCAGCTCGGTCACTTTGGGCGAAGAGTTGACGCTGGCACAGCGCTACCTTGCGATTGAGCAAGTCCGGTTTGGCGAGCGCCTGCGGGTGCAATGGGATTTGGACCCGCGGGCAGATCGCGCCCAATTGCCGCCGCTGATTTTGCAACCGCTGGTGGAAAATGCGGTTTGCCACGGCGTGGAGCCGAGCCCTGTGGGCGCTGATATCAAGATATCGACCCGTTGCAAGGGGACGGTGGTGGTGATCAAGGTCACCAATTCGGTACCCGCCGGGCAGGGCGCGCGCGGCCACGGCTTGGCACTGAACAATGTGCAGGAGCGCCTGGCTTTGTTGCATGATGTGCAGGGCCAGTTTAAAAGCGGCCTGATAGACGGGGTGTACCAAGTGCGTATGGAGGTGCCTTTATGACTGCAATGCAGCCTGACAACCCTCTGAGGATCATGCTGGTGGATGACGAGCCTTTGGCGCGGGCGCGCTTGCGCACGCTGCTGGGCGACTGCAACGACCCGGCGGTTCACGTGGCCGCAGAAGCCCCCAATGCAGAAGTTGCAGCGCCCTTGCTGCGCGAACACCCGGTGGATGTGGTGTTGCTAGACATCCGCATGCCGGGTGACAGTGGCTTGAAACTGGCCAGCACCTTGCGCAGTTTGCAAAGCCCTCCGGCGATCGTGTTTGTGACCGCCCATGCCGAACACGCGGTAGCCGCCTTCGACCTTGAGGCGGTGGATTACCTAACCAAGCCGGTCCGACTGGAGCGCCTGCAGCTGGCGCTACAAAAAGCAGAGCGATATGTGCAGGCGAATAGAGGGCTGCAAGCCAATTTGGCTACTGAAGAGGTGCTGGTGATTCAGGAGCGCAATCGCACTGAGCGGGTGCCTCTGTCGCGGGTGCTGTATTTCAAGGCTGAGCTCAAGTACATCACGGTGCGCACCGCTAACCGAAGCTACATCCTGGACGGTGCGCTCAACGACCTTGAAGAGAAGTTTGGTCAACAATTCATCCGCATCCACCGCAATGCCTTGGTCGCCCGCAAATTGGTGCGGTCCTTGGAGAAGCACTTTGATGCCGAAGAGGGCGAAGGTTGGGCGGTGCGGTTGCAGGGGCTAGATGAGCTGCTGTCCGTATCGCGCAGGCAATTGTCGACCGTCAGAGGGGTGCTTTCTCAATGAGTCTTCGTCGTGCTTTGGTGTTGGGGGGCATAGGGCGAGTTCTGCTGCCCACGGTCCATGCGAAACCAAGCACGATCAAGGTACAGATTGGTGCCGAGGACGATTGGCGTCCTTACGCCTATGCCCTCGCAGGCAAGCCGATGGGCTTTTCGGTCGAGTTAGTCCAAGCTGCGTGGGCCGCCGCCGGAGTGGAGGTGGAGTTGGTGGCTCTGCCGTATGCCCGCTGCGTGCGCGAGGTCGAGGCGGGCAAACTCCCCGCGTGTTTCAACACCTTGCGCGATTCGCGCACCGAAGACAAATACCTCTGGCACCGCCACCCCTTGTTTCGCGCCCGGATCGGGATTTACGGTCGCGCAGACGGCCCATCAGAGCCGGTGAACCTGCAAAGCCTCAAGGGAAAGCGCATCGGTGTCACCAACGGCTATGACTACGGTAGCGCCTTTGATGATGACCCTGCCATGGTGCGCGATGTGGCCAACTCGGATCTCACCTCGCTGCGCAAGCTGGTTGCCGGGCGGGTGGACTACGCCTTGGTATATGACCGGGTTGCCAACGAAATCGCGGTGAATAACCAGGCGCTGGGCCAGCAGTTCCGGTTGCGCGGAACGCTGCTGGAAACGGGGCTGTACCTCTCGTTCTCCAAGCGTTTTGAGGGCGCTGCGGCGCTGGTACAAAAGTTCGATGCCGGTCTGGAGACGATTCGCAAAAACGGGGAATACGCGCGCATCGAAGCCCGCTGGCGTTAGTCGATGCGCCACCCCATAAAAAAAGGGCCCGAGGGCCCTTTTTGCTTTTTGGCAAACATCGGTCAGCCGGTGTTGCGCAGTCCGGCGGCGATGCCGTTGATCGAGATATGGATACCGCGCTGCACTCGTTCATCGGCCTTGCCCTCGCGGTAGCGGCGCACCAGTTCGACTTGCAGGTGGTGCAAGGGGTCGATGTAGGGGAAGCGGTGACGGATCGAACGCTGCAACGCCGCGTTGTTGGCCAAGCGGTTTTTCTCGCCGGTGATGGTGGCGAGCGCCTGCGCGGTGCTGTGCCATTCGGCTTCGATCGCGCTGAAGATTTTCTTGCGCAGTCGGGCATCGCTGACCAGCTCGGAGTAGCGCGAGGCCAAGGCCAGATCGCTCTTGGCCATGACCATGTCCATGTTGGAGAGCAGGGTGCCAAAAAACGGCCACTGCTTGTACATTTTTTGCAGGAGCGCGACGCGTTCTTTTTGCTCTGCGGCTGTACCGGAGCCCACGAACTTTTGCACGGCCGAGCCAAAACCGAACCAACCTGGCAGAGTCAAGCGGCATTGGCCCCAGCTGAAGCCCCAGGGAATCGCGCGCAGGTCTTCAATCCGCTGTGAGGCCTTGCGCGAGGCAGGGCGCGAGCCGATGTTGAGTTCTGCAATTTCGCGCAAAGGCGTGGAGCTGAAGAAGTATTCGGTGAAGCCGGGGGTCTCGTACACCAGGGCGCGGTACGCCGCCATGCTGTTGCCGGAGAGCTCTGCCGCTGCTTCCAGGAAGGCTTTGGTGGCCGACTTGGTGGGCTGCAGCAAAGTCGCCTCCAGCGTGGCTGCGACCAGGGTTTCCAGGTTGCGCCGGCCGATTTCAGGGTTGGCGTATTTGGAGCCGATCACTTCGCCTTGCTCGGTCAAGCGGATCTGGCCACGCACCGTGCCGGGGGGCTGAGCCAAGATGGCCTGGTAGCTCGGGCCGCCGCCGCGACCCACGGTGCCACCGCGTCCGTGGAACATGCGCAGCTGGATCTTGTGCTGGGCAGCCAGCACGTCAAACAATTCGACCAAGGCGATCTCGGCGCGGTAAAGCTCCCAATTGCTGGTGAAGATGCCGCCGTCCTTGTTGGAGTCGGAGTAGCCCAGCATGATGTCCTGCTCGGCGCCACTGCGCTTGA
>DAINNP010000233.1:0-3845 GCA_036735785.1 Rhodoferax sp.
ATCTCGCGCGAGGCATTGGCCACCTGCTTGGAGCTGTCGGCGATGTCGCGCATGGTGTCGGAGAGCTTCATCTGCATGTCGCGCAGCGAATACAGCAGACTGTCGCTGTCTTTGGGGGCAAGCCGGATTTGCATGGTCAGGTCACCATCCGCGATACGGCTGGCAATGGACTTGGCATAGGCCGGTTCGCCCCCCAGCTGGCGGGACAAGCGTCCGGTAACCCAAGCGCTGATCACGAGCGACAACACGAGTAGCAGCAGCATGATGCCGACGACCCACATTTGCGAAGACTGGTAAATCTGGCCTGCCATTTCAATCGTGGCCTTGGCCGACTGTGCGCGTTGCTCCACCAAAGTGTCGACCAGCTTTTCCAACTTGCGGGTGTCGTTGAGCAAGCGGGCGTCCTCGGTGGGTACATCGGTACTCATCTGCACCAGATCAAGGGGCTGCTCTTTCACCAATGCAATGTAGGCACGTTGGCGTTTGGTCCAGCTGCCCATGGCATCGATCAGCTGTTGGCTGGTGGCCGTGGTTTCCTCAGAGTCAGACAGGCCTTTGATGATGTCCAAGCGCTTGGCAATATCCGCCAAGCTGGTTTCGATCGCAGCGCCCAAGGTGTCCCGCTCGGCTGCCGTGGTAGCCGTGAGCAGCTGTGTCTGGGCGCGGCTGGCGCGAAGAATCAGGCTACGAGCCTCTTCGGCAGCCTGACCTGCGGCGTACTCCTGCTCGTAAATCACCTTGGTGGAGGCGTTCAAGCGTCCCATCTGGAACAGTGAGAACACCCCAATCACCACCGCGCCCAACAGCATGCTGGCAAACGCCATCCACAAAGTCGAGCGGACGGTCAAACGGTCCAGCGCAGCGATGCGCGTGCGGCGGTAAGGAACCGACTCAGGGGGCTCACTGCTTCCAACGACAGAAGCAGAAGATTCGGGTACGACGTCGGCGTTACTCATGGCAAGCCCTCTGTGGGGTTTCAAAAAACTCAGGATACTGAATTTCAGCCCCGTCCGCTCGATTAAATACCCATGCTTTCACCCAGTTGTACGGGTTTGGCGGGCGACCATTCGGGGTTGAAGTTCAGCGCATCTTTGCGAAACAGCAAAACGACGGTAGAGCCAAGCAAGAAACGGCCCATCTCATCGCCCTGCTTGAGAACCACGTTGCCCGGCTCGTAATGCCACTCGGTCACCTGTGGCAAGCGCGGGGGATTCACCACGCCATGCCAGGTGGTCGCCATGCTGCCGACCACGGTGGCACCCACCAAAGTCAACACAAACTCACCATGGGGCGAATCGAACACGCAGACCACCCGCTCGTTGCGTGCAAACAGGCCCGGCACGCCGCGGGCGGTCGTGGGGTTTACTGAAAACAGATCGCCCGGCACATAGATCATGCGGCGCAATTCACCGTCACAGGGCATGTGGATGCGGTGGTAGTCGCGCGGGCTGAGGTAGATGGTGGCGAAGGTGCCGTGGTCGAACTGAGCGGCCAACCCGGCATCACCACCCACCAGGGCCGTGCTGCTGTAGTGGTGACCCTTGGCCTGGAATATCTGGTCCTTGTCGATCGCACCGAACTGGCTGATCGCGCCATCCACAGGGCACACAAAGGGTGCGTGTGCCAGGGGGCGGACACCGGGCTTCAAAGCCCGGGTAAAAAACTCGTTGAAGGTCGGATACGCCGCGGGGTCCGGATTGGCGGCTTCCGCCATGTTGACTTTGTATTTGCCGATGAACCAGCGAATCAGCGCCGTTGTAGCCTTACCCCCGCGCGCGCCAGCCACCAGACCGGCAAACGCCGTAAGGGCTTTTTTGGGGAGTAGGTACTGCGGGAGTACGGCGAGGGCATCAGACACAGGGCAACTCCCGAAAGAAAAAGAGGGCCATTCTACTGACGCCTCTTCTTCTCGATAGAGCGTTTCCCCCTACTTTCCCGGATCTCAGGAATCGGCGGTGAATCCGATTTTCTTGATCAAGGGCCCCCAGGTGTCGAACTCTGATTTTTGCCAGCGGGCTTGCTCTTCAGGCGTGGAGCCGCGAGGAATCAAGCCGACCAGCGCCAGGCTATCGATGACCGATTTTTCTTTCAAGGCTGCGTTGATCGCCGTATTGGCAGCCATCACCACTGACTTCGGAGTATTTGCAGGCGCATAGAAACCGAACCACTCTTCGGTCGTCAGCTCCGGGAAGCCCTGCTCAGCAAAGGTGGGGACCTCGGGCGCGTAGGGCGAGCGGTTGGGGCCGGAGGTCGCGAGAATGCGCAACTTGCCAGCCTTGTAATTGGCCAGGTAGTCGCCGTGCGGCGTCACCATGGCGGCCACTTGACCACCCACCAGATCGGTCACGCCGGGCACCGAGCCGCGATAGGGCACATGCCGAAGGTCCACCCCGCTATTGATGCCCAGCAAAGCGCCAATGAAATGCGGCGTGGAGCCCGCACCGGGCGAACCGTAACTCGCGTCTTTGGGGTTGGCCTTGGCCCACGCCAGGAAATCCTTCACTGTCCGGACATTGGCAGGCACCATGGGGCCCACCGCCAGGCCGTGGTGCATGATGGCCGCGATGGAGACAGGGGCAAAGTCCTTGTCGGTATAGGGCATCTTGTTGAAGATGTGCGGATAGTTAGCAAGCGCTGACACCTGCGAGAGCGCCAGCACCGAGCCATCGGCCGGCGCGCTTTTGAGGGCCTCGAGGGCGATACGACCGCCAGCGCCGGGCTTGTTTTCCACAATGCCTGCGTTTTTACTGAAGGGCGTACCCGCCCACTTTTCCGCGACCCGGCGCGCCACGGTGTCGCCGGAACTGCCCGGCGGAAAGCCGAAGTACACCTTGACTTGGTCTACCTGCGCTTGCGCAGTGAGTGGATACAGCGCGCCCAAAGCAGCGCTGCTGCCCAAGGCCTGAATGAGTTGCCTGCGAGTGAACATGGTTGTCTCCTATTTTTAATTGGCAGGTTGCACAGGGAAAGAAATGCTGCTGAGTTAGCGCGGCGCCATGCGCAGCGCGCCATCGAGCCGGATCACCTCGCCATTGAGGTGCCCATTGGTCACGATGTGGCAGGCCAGTTCAGCGAACTCTTGCGGCTTGCCCAAACGGGGCGGAAAGGGGATGCTGGCCGCAAGAGATTGCTGCACGGCTTCCGGCAACTCCTTCATCAAGGGGGTGGCAAACAAGCCGGGGGCTACCGTGCACACCCGAATCGCGTGCTGCGCGAGGTCCCGGGCCATGGGTAGCGTCATGCCGACCAGGCCACCCTTGGATGCGCTGTAGGCCTGCTGACCCACTTGGCCGTCAAACGCGGCGACCGATGCCGTGAACATCATCACGCCACGCTCGCCGTTGTCCAGCGGCGCCAGCTTGCTGCAGGCGGCCGCAAACAAGCGGCTGATGTTGTAGGCGCCGATGAGGTTGATAGACACCACGCGCGCAAAGTCTTCCAAGGGCGCGGCACTTCCATCCCGCTGCACCACGCGCTTGGCGCTGCCAATGCCGGCCACGTTCATCAGGATGCGCGCGGCACCCAAGGCGCGTTCGGATGCATCTAAAGCAGCTTGCACGCTGTCAGTCTGCGTGATGTCGCAACGCAGCGCGATGGCACGGTCCTCACCGAACTCTGCCCGGATCGCGGACGCCACGGTTTCTGCTTGGGCTTCATTGATGTCCAGCACGGCGACTTTCGCGCCCAGTCTGGCCAGCTCACGGGCAGTCGCCTCACCTAAACCCGATGCTGCACCGGTCACCAGTGCGGTTTGTCCTTGAATATGCATGTCTTTTTCCTGGGCTGAGGCGCACTCAGGCCGTGGGTTTGATGATGAAAGGCAGGGCGTCGTCGTGCAGCCCCTC
>DAINNP010000234.1:0-3827 GCA_036735785.1 Rhodoferax sp.
GCGGTGGAGACAGCGCGCTGCCTGGCCGAGGGCGTGCTGACCAGCGTGCACGATGCCAACATCGGCTCGATCTTCGGCATCGGTTTCCCAGCGTGGACCGGTGGCGCCATGCAGTTCATCTACGGCATGGGCATCGACACATTTGAGGCGCGGGCTGCCGCTTTGGCCACACAATTCGGAGGCGGTTTTGCCTTGAGCGATGATGTGCGGGCCGCCATCCGGCGCTTCGAGCCGGTGTACTGACAACCGTAAAACCACCTACCCATGCTCGCCAAACTGCTGCAACGTTTTTTACTCGCTTTGGTGATTGCCGGCGTGGGTCTGGCCATGCTCTGGCATGGAGCTACGGGCGATATGCTCATTGCCACTGTGCTTTTGCCATGGCTGGCCGTGGTGCTGAGCACGGCCTACACCATGTTGAAGAGCCGCGCCCCGGCGGAACCGGCCGGCGCGTTTTACCGGGCCTGGTGGGGCGAGACCGTTGCCAACTTCCGCACCTTTGTGCTGCGCCAACCCTGGGCTGACAAGCGCCCGCCCCTGTTGCCTGCTGACCCGGGCCCCACCCGGGTGCCGGTGTTGCTGGTGCATGGCTACTTGTGCAATCACCGGCTCTGGGACGATGTAGCCCCCCGCCTGCAGGCCCAAGGGCACACCGTGCTGGCGATCAATCTGGAGCCTTTGTTTGTCTCGATCGACCACTATGCGGCCCACATCGAGAAGTCGGTTCAACACCTGTTGCAGCACAGCGGCCAGACACAGGTGGCCTTGGTCGGCCACAGCATGGGCGGTCTGGCCATTCGGGCGTGGATGCGACAACACGGCAGTGAGCGGGTGGCCCGTGTCCTGACGCTGGGGACGCCCCATGCCGGCACCAAAGCCGCCAAAAAAGCCACGACACCCAATGGCCGCCAAATGCTGTTTGATAGCGCCTGGCTGCAAGGCCTGGCGGAATCTGAAACCCCTGATCGGCGTGCCTTGATCCGTATTGCGCTCACCCCGCAAGACAACATTGTGTTTCCCCAGCGGGCACAGGTCTTGCCCGGTGTGGAGCCGGTCGTGTTCGACGCCATAGGCCATGTGCAAATGGTGAGCACACCTGCCGTGATGGACTGGGTGGCCACCCAGCTCCGCGACTTGCCCGCACAAACCACACCCTCTGAGGCCACCGTATGACCGACCTGACTGTCCGCAGAATTCTGATCGACCTCAACACCCCGTTTGCGGTGCGCTGGAATGGGGGCGACGCATTTCGCAGTGCGTTTTTTAATGCGCTGTCGATGAGCTTCCCGCTGGGTGAGCAGTACTTTATGGACTCGGTCCGCGCCGGCCTCAAAACCCTGCCCGAGGACCAGCGTGCACGCTTTGCCACCGAGGTGCAGGGCTTTGTGGGACAAGAGGCCACCCACCGCCGCATCCACAGCCTGTTCAATGCGCAACTGACCCAGCAGGGTTTTGACAATGCGCTGGAGCGGCGCGCCACCCGGCGCTTGGAGGCCAATGCCCACCGCGATGTCCGCATCCATGTGGCGGCCACGGCGGCCACCGAGCATCTGACGGCCATCTTTGCCGACTGGATGCTGAGCCACCCCGAGGCCCTGGAGGGCAGCGAAGAGCGCCTCAAAACCCTGTGGCTCTGGCACAGCGCTGAAGAAAGTGAACACCGCAGTACCGCATTTGATGTGTACCACGCCATCGGTGGCAACCATGAATGGCGGCTGCGCTTGTTCCGCTACATCACGATCACCTTTTTCAGCGATGTGGCGCGGCAAACCGTGCGCAACCTCTGGCACGACAAGGCCTTGTTCCGATGGAGTACTTGGAGCAGTGCTGCCAGCTTTTTGTTTGGCGCCCGGGGGCTTATCCGCAGCAACCGTGCGCAATGGCGCGAGTATTTGCGCGAAGACTTTCACCCGGGCCAGCAGGATGGCGCCCGATCGGAACAGTGGCTGCGCGACAATAGCGCCCAGTTCACTGTGGTGGGGCAACCCACCTAACCCGCCTGCATGCCGCCCAGCCCAACTACCACCCCAAGCCCCACTCCGCGCGCGGCACCCCGCTCCAAAACGGATCTGTTTGTTTCTTTCTCGCTGCTCGCCCTGCAGGGTTTTGGTGGCGTGCTCGCAGTCGCCCAGCGCGAACTCGTCGATCGCAAACAATGGCTCACCGCCGAAGAGTTTGTGGAAGACTGGGCCGTGGCCCAGATCCTGCCCGGCCCCAATGTGGTGAACCTCTCACTGATGCTGGGCGACCGCTACTTCGGCTGGCGCGGCGCGCTGGCCGGTGTGGCGGGCATGCTGAGCTTTCCGCTGGTTCTGGTGCTGATACTGGCCGCCGCCTTTGCCGGTGTGGCAGATAACCCGCAAGCCCAAGGCGCACTGCGTGGCATGGGCGCGGTGGCGGCCGGACTCATCATTGCCGCCGGCCTGCGCCTGGTGCCCGCCCTCAAAAGCAATGTGATGGGCCTGGGCGCCTGCCTCGCATTAATGGCGGCCACTTTTGTAGCCGTAGCTTTGCTGCGCGTGCCGCTTATTTGGGTCTTGCTGGGCCTGGGCGGCTTGGGGTGTATCTGGGCCTACCGATGCCTGGGGCATCTGGCTGCCCAAAAGGAGGCCTCATGAGCATCACCCTAACCGCTGCCCAGTGGTTCGAGCTCTTCACGCACTTCGCCTCGCTCTCGCTACTTGCGGTGGGCGGTGCGATCACCACGGCACCCGATATGCAGCGCTTCCTGGTGGTCGAGAAGGGTTGGCTGGACGCCGAGCAGTTCAGCAACAGCATTGCGCTCGCACAAGCGGCGCCCGGGCCCAATATTTTGTTTGTGCCGCTATTGGGTTGGACTATCGGCCTCAACGCTGCGGGCGGCCTCGGCGCCGGCTGGTATGGCTTGGGCTTGGCCATGCTGGGCGTGTTTTTGTCGATGCTGGGCATCATGCTGCCCAGCAGCATCCTCACGTTCACGGCGTCCCGATGGGGTCACCGCAACCGGGAGCTGCGCGCCGTGCGCGCCTTTAAGCAGGGCATGGCGCCCCTGGTGATTGCGCTGCTGGTGGCCACCGGCTGGATTCTGGCGGCCAACCACAAAGCCGACACCCACCACCTGGCGCTCTGGGCCGTTACTGCGGTGAGTACCCTTTTGGTGTGGAAAACCAAAATCCACCTGCTATGGCTGCTGGGTGCAGGAGCCATAGCCGGGTGGATGGGCTGGATTTAGCGCGGGTTTTCGAAGAACAGGTAGTTGGAGCCGTAGTCGCTGATTTCGAAATACACCTTTTTCTCGCCGCTGTCCGCGGTGAAGTTCAGGTTTTCGTCCAGCACCCCATAGCCAAAGCGGTAGGGCCGTGGCTTGCCGTCGTCGGTTCCCATGGCGGTACTGAGCTTGTCGATTTTGATGAAACGACGCACCAGCTTGTCCCCGGCATAGAACTCCAACACGCCATTGGTGCCGGTCCAGTTCTGGATCTCGCGACCCAGCTTGTTTTGTTGCTCCTGGGTACAGGCGGCCAAGCCAAATAAGAGCGCAGCGCCCATTAACACTGCGCAAGCTGCTCTCAATTTAGTAGCAAACATCGTCACACTCCCGATTTAGAAAATGCAGGGGCTGCCAAAGAGCGCTGACGCAGCGCCTCGTACAGGCACACGCCGCTCGCCACGGACACATTCAGGCTCTCTACAGCACCTTGCATCGGGATGCTGACCAACTGGTCGCACGTCTTGGCGGTGAGCTGGCGCATGCCGTCGCCCTCGGCACCCAGCACCAGAGCCACCGGGCCTTTCAGATCGGCCTGGTACAGGTTGCTGGGCGCCTGGTCGCTAGTGCCGATGATCCA
>DAINNP010000235.1:0-3766 GCA_036735785.1 Rhodoferax sp.
GCATCCATGCTCTGCGCATGTTGCGGGAACCAGATGCCCAGCTCATCAGCCATCTGCCGCACCACCGCCAGGTCACCGCCGTGTCCTCGGGCTTCGCCCTCGCGCATCACCTGCAGCACCACTTTGTGCTGGGTGGCGTGGCAGTTGCCGGCGGCAAAGCCGGTGGCGCGCATCCACTCGTCTTCGCGGTTGAAATGCTCCTGGGTGTGGGCAATCAGCGCCGACCACAAGGGCAGGAGCATGTCATCGTCAGCCAGCACCACGCGCGCCAGCAGGTCTACAAACTCCTGGTGCACTTCGTCCATCACGGGCATGTCGAGTACCAGGGCATCGGTCCAGGCAAGGGTGGTAGGGGCGGTAAGGGTGTCGGTCATCGGGCTTCTCCTTGATCGGGCCCAGCATAGGGGCTGCAGGCCTTGGACGTATTGACCCACATCAGGCGGCGGCATCACAGGGCGGTTGATAATCTTGCGCTATGACCATTTCCTTCCAGCCTCCCCTGATTGCCCGCCCCGCCGACCTGGGCGCCACCCTGTTTCGCCAGGGCTATGCGGTCGTAGGAGCGTCGCAAGTCGCAGGCTTGTCCGGCGTGCCGCTGGACGCCATGCTGGGCTGGTGCGACGGCTGGAATGACCTGCCGCCCGACAACTACCTCAAGGACGGTGGCCGCTACCGCCGCCGCCGCCACTCTTGCTTTGTGCTTGACAGCCACGGCGTGACCCAGGCACCGCACCGGCCGCACTGGCAGCCCCTGTCTTACAACGCGCTGCACGGCGGCATGCAGCGCCACTTTGAGCCGATGGACAGCGGCGTCACAGCGCAAGCGCCCTGGCAGCAGCTATTGGCCTGGCTCGGCCGGGTAGCAGACGATTTGAAAGGCCCGCACACCTGGTTTGCCGAGGCGCACCAGTTCCGCATCGACACCACCGATGGCATTGGCCGCCCTACGCCCGAAGGCGCCCACCGCGATGGGGTGGACCTGGTGGCGGTGTTCATGGTGGCCCGTGATCGTGTGAAGGGGGGCGAGACCCGCGTGTTTGAGGCCGATGGCCCCAACGGCCAGCGCTTTACGCTGAGTGAGCCATGGTCACTGCTGCTCTTGGATGATGAGCGTGTCATCCACGAGTCCACACCGATCCAGCCTTTGGCCGAGGGCGGCTACCGCGACACCTTGGTGGTGACCCTGCGCGCCGGTGGGTTCCAGGGCGAGGCTTAAGCCTCTGCGCCTGCTAGGCCGGGCGTCAGCAAGCGCTGCATGAGCTCGCGCACCGTTTTGATCTGGTCGCCAAAGGGCAGGCGGCCGGCACCCCGGAAAAACAGCCCTTTTTTCACATCGCCGCGCAAAGCGGCAGCCAGCTGGTTGTCGATACAAAACTGGCCCCAGCCCGGCAAACCATCGCGCAGGCCACATTGGCCCAGGCAGTCAAAGCTTTTGGTGCAGCGGCTCTTGGCGTGGGCCACTGCCTGCAACTTGGGCTCGATCTTCATGTACGCGCGCAGCCAAGGCGTGCCCACCGCGCGAGCGGGCAAGCCGGCCACGCTGGTGAACTCGACCATGTCTTCCTCGCGCGCCTCGGCCAGCACGCGCTTGAATTCGGCGTGGGCATCGCTCTCTTCGGTCACGGCAAACGCGCTGCCCAGTTGCACTGCGTCTGCGCCCAGTGCCTGCAAGCGTGCAATGTCTTCATGGCTGCGGATGCCGCCGGCGGCAATCAACGGGATATGTTGCTCGTAGCCCGCGTCTTTGAAAAACTGGCGCACTTGGGGAATCACGTTCTCAAAGTCAAACCGGGTGTCCTGCAAGTCTGCAATCTTGGCAGCGCCCAAGTGGCCCCCGGCCAGGCGCGGGTGCTCGATCACGATGGCGTCGGGCAGGCGTTTTTTGCGCTCCCATTTTTTGACGAGTAGTTGCACACCGCGCGCGTCCGAGAGGATGGGGATCAGCGCTGCCTTGGGGTGGTCTTTGGCCAATTCCGGCAAATCCAGTGGCAAGCCGGCACCCACCACCACGGCGTCGATGCCGGCTTCGAGAGCGCGGGTCACGTTGGCGGCGTATTCGCTGACCGCCCGCATCACGTTGATGGCGAGCAGGCCCTTGCCTCCGGTGCGTTCACGGGCAGCCCTAATTTCGCGGTCAATGGCCTCCAAATTGGCGGCGTTGATGCCGGCTTTGGCTTCTTCACCGGGAGCCAGCCCACGGGTGCGGTCCATCAGGTCCGGGTGGTGGCGGCGCAAATCCACGCTGGAGAGCGTGCCCACCCCGCCGGCGGCTGCGACGCTGCCAGCCAAGCGGTTGCCAGAGATCCCGATGCCCATGCCGCCCTGCACCACGGGTAACAGCGTCCGCCCCGCAATCTGCAAAGCCTTCAGTCCGCTTTGGTGCAGCAGGTGAAGGGCTTCTGGGGGCATATCAGGGCTTTGCTGCTTGGTGTGGCTCATGGGCTGGTCTAAGATGGTGGTGGTTCTGCAAGCGCGCAGCTTAGGGTCTGGGCGTTGGTGCAGGTTTGCGCTGTGTCAAACTGCAGTGCGATCGGGTGTTGGAACCGGACAACTACAAGAATTGGGTTGAAACCTCATGAATGCTTTGGTGCAAGGTCTCGCTGCTTTGGGCGGTTTGCGGGATCGCGATACGTTGGATATTGAGCTGGTGCGCTTGGTCGTGCTCCATGCCGGTTTGGGTGTGACGCGCGCAGATTTGATTCGCGTATTGGGCGACGGCGATGAGCAACGTTGTCTGGCGTTGGCCACCCTGCACCAAGGCCAGGAACAACCGACCCATGATGTGTTCTGGTCGGACTGGACCCAATTGCCTCACTTGATGGACTATCCCCTGCGTGTGCGCGCCTTCGAAAAAGGCCGCGCGGTGCAAGAGGATCAACCCGCGCCCATGACGGTGCTGCCGATGGGGACTCGGGATGGCTTGCGCATTTTGCTCGAGGTCACCTCCGTCAAACCTCTGTCCCCCAGACGCGTGGACTTGCTGCAAAGCGTGCTGCTGGCCTATCAGAATTTGCTGGGCTTGTTGGACTACGGCGAGCGCGATTCACTCACCGAGTTGTTGAACCGCAAGACCTTTGATGGCGCTTTTTTCAAGGCCACGGCAGATAACAGCAGCACCCCGCCTGAGGGCGTGTATGAGCGGCGCGAGTCGGGCCGGATTGCCGGTGGCGTCTGGCTGGCGGTGCTTGATATTGACCACTTCAAGCGGGTCAACGATAGCTATGGCCACTTGATCGGGGACGAGGTCTTGCTGCTGCTGGCCCGCCTGATGCGCAACAACTTCCGGTTTTACGACCAGCTCTACCGATTCGGTGGCGAGGAGTTTGTGGTGCTGATGCGCTGCGACGATGCCAGCCACGCTGAAATCGCCTTGGAGCGTCTGCGCCTGCGGGTGAGCGATTTCGCGTTCCCGCAGGTGGGCTCGATCACGGTGAGCATCGGGGTCTCGCAGTTGTTGCCCAATGACACGCCCAGCAGCGCGTTTGGCCGGGCCGACAAGGCGGTGTACTTCGCCAAAGAGCATGGTCGCAACCGCTTGTGCAACTACCAGCTTCTGGTGGCTGAGGGCCAGCTCACCGAGCAAGCCACTGACGAAATGGATGTGGACCTGTTCTAAGCTATCCCCACCCTGGGTGCCGACTTAGCGGTCGCGCTCGAAAATGGCGGCAATACCTTGGCCGCCACCAATGCACATGGTGACCAGCGCATAGCGGCCATTGATTCGCTCCAGCTCATACAAAGCCTTCACGGTAATCAAGGCGCCGGT